>SLSP01000003.1 GCA_007130345.1 Thermoflexales bacterium | reverse complement strand
TAACTGGTGTGCCGTTGCCGTCAATACCGGGCTCACGGCCTCGAATACTTATGGCGCAAGTATACTTGCCCCCCAAGAAAGCACAAACTATTATGCCGCGCCGCAGAGGGCTGGAAGCAGCGCGGCCCGAAGCGCGGAAGCTCTATCGGGTAAGGTGCCGGATCAGCTTGGGGGCATTGCTGCTTACGATTTTCACCGTGTGGGCATGCTACTATCCGCCCCCGCGTTCGGCAGCGCCAACCAGCGGGCAACATAACCGTGATGATCGCGTGCCGCTGTGGGCCGCTGAAAATCCACGTTTGGCACGGACTGGCTGCTGCGCAAAATGTAGATCTTTAGCGCAAAAGATACCGAGATTCCAAAATCTATATGAGAAAATTTTTGACTTCCGGCGTACATTACACTATACTGAAAATACCGCCCTGTCCTCAAAGCGCGGCCTTGCAATTGTCATCGTTTTGGTCCCCGGACTTCCAGGAGAAATCGTTATGCGCACCTCTGACACCCAGATGTACGCTTTGCTCGTAGGCATCAACGACTACGCCAATCCCACGATGATGCCCCCGTTGGGCGGCTGCGTCAACGATGTGATGGCTATGGCGCACTTGCTCCGCGACAAGTTCACCGTGCCGGACGACCACATCCGAGTGTTGACGAATCAGCAGGCCACTCACGCCGCCATCGTCGCCGCTTTCCAGGCACACCTGCTCGCGCCCGCGCGAGCCTGGGCGCAGGCTGGGAAGCCGGGCGCGCCCCCCGCGTTCCTGTTCCACTACAGCGGCCACGGCTCGCAGGCCCTTGACGAGACCGGGCGCGAACCCGACGGCTTCGATGAAACCATCGTCCCCCACGACAGCCGGACGCCGGGCGTCTATGACATCAAGGATTGGGAGTTGGGCGAGTGGCTGGACGAACTGGCGCGCTACTCGGACAACATCACCGTCATCCTCGACTGTTGCCATTCCGGCTCCGGCACGCGCGACATCAAGCCGACAGTGCTCCCCACCCGGCGCAGCCCGCCCGATTTGCGCCCGCAGCCGCGGCCGCAACCGCGCCCGCAACCGGCGCGCGCTCCCGTTATGCGCGCGGGGACGCGCAGCCTGACCGGGCCGAGCGGGTGGACGGTGGGGCCGCAGCACGTCCTGTTGGCCGCCTGCCGCGACCGCGAGGAGGCCAACGAGTACGTGGATTGGGACAGCGACGACATCTCACAATACGGCGCGCTGACCTACTTCCTCATCCAGGAGTTGCTGCGGATGACGCCCGATCGCCCGTTGCTGTACCGTGAATTGCACGAGCGGATTCGTTACGTCCTCAACGCGGAGTATCCCCACCAGATGCCGCAGTGCGAGGGCGACCGCGACCGCCTGGTGTTTGGCGGCGTGCGTCCGGCGCGGGATGTGTTCCTCAACGTGCTTGACCGCGACCTGGACAGCGGGCTACTCTGGCTGGACGGCGGCGCGGTACACAACCTGCGCGCCGGCAGCCTGTTGCACGTCTACCCGCCGGAGACGCGCACCCTGGCGGAGGCCGGCCCGCCGCTCGCCACCGTGAGCGTGGAGCAGGCTCAAGCTGCCCGCTGCGCGTGTCGCGTTGTGGAGGGGGCCGCCGCTATCCCGCTGCACGCCCGCGCCGTCATCTACCGGCTCAATCACGGCGCGCTCCAGCGCCCGGTGGCGCTGGATGTGGCAGACCCGGCGCTGCTCGCGGCCCTGGAAACACGCCTGACGGCGGAAGACACCGCGCCCTACGTCAGGCTCGCGCCGCCCGGCGCGCCGGCCGAGTTCCGCGTACAGGCCATAGAGGATCGGCTGGAAATCCAGAATAGCATCGGGCAACGGTTGGTCGCGCCGTTCCAGATGGCCGCGCTCAACGGGCTGGCGCAAGACCTGACCCATTTGGTGCGCTATCACAACGCCCTGCACCTGCGCAATCCCGACCCCGACTCCGCCTTGGCCGGGGCCGTCCACTTGGCCGTCAAGCGGCTGGACTTCGATCCGCACACCCAGGCACCGGTCGCCCGGCCTTTCGAGACTGCCGCCGGCGCGGATATCCAGGTCGCTGTCGGGGAGAAGATTGTGCTGGAGATCACCAACCACGCGCCGCAACCGCTCTATGTGGCTCTTTTCGCTTTCAGCTACGATTGGTCGGTGCGGCTGTTGCATCCCCGGGTGCGCGGCGCGCACGAGGCGTTAGCGCCCGGCAGGGCCATAGCGATTGGCTTATCGCGTGACCGCAAAGCGCAGTTGTCGCCGCGCCTGCCGCCGGAAATGCCGACCGCGACGCAATGGCTCAAGGTCTCGCCACCGTTGTCGAGGCCGATTTCGAGATTCTGCAACAGCCCGCGCTCAAGTCGGCCTTCGACACCCGCGTCATCCCCAGTAGCGACTCCGCCCTGACCCGGCTGCTGGGGCAGGCGATGTACGGGACGCGCGCACTGCGGCCGGGGGCCGCAGCGGTGGAGGATGCATGGATGACGACGGAACTCAAGTTTCAACTTATCCGCCCGCTGGTGTAGCCAGGAGCAAAACTAATGAAAGAAATGCCAGTTTCCCCACACCGCGCGCTGTTTTTCGGCGATGAAGACCCAGAGGAGCAGGCGCGCGCGCTGGAATTCACCCACAGTCTGGCCGTCGTCATCGGCATCAACGACTACCGGCATGGCATCGTCCCGCTCCGCACCGCCGTGCGGGACGCAGAAGTGTTGGCCGGCATCCTGCACACCGAGTACGACTACGCAGTGCAAACGCTCACCCAAGATGTGACCCTGGCGCGGCTCCGGACGTTGCTGCAAGACGAACTGCCACGCCAGGTCAGCGCCGACGACCGGGTGGTCTTCTACTTCGCCGGGCACGGCATCGCGCTGGAAGGCGACGACGGGCCGGCCGGCTACCTGGTGCCGCAGGATGGCCGGCCCGAAGACCGCAGCACGTTCCTGCGGATGGACGAATTCCACGACGCGCTGATGGCGCTCGACTGCCGCCATATGCTCATCATCCTCGACTGCTGCTTTGCCGGGGCGATGCGCTGGGCCAGCACCCGCGCCTTCTCTGCCTTGCCCGAGGTCATCCACAAAGAACGCTACGAGCGTTTCATCCGCGACCCGGCCTGGCAGGTGCTCACCTCGGCGGCCTACGACCAGAAGGCGCTGGATGTGCTGGCCGGCGACGTGCTGGGCGCGCGCGGCGACGCGGCCGGGGAACACTCGCCGTTTGCGCGCGCGCTGTTCGCGGCGCTGCGCGGCGCGGGCGACTTGGTGCCGGCCGGCGGCGGGGATGGCATCATCACAGCGGCGGAACTGTACCTCTACCTGCGCGACTACGTCGAAATCCAGGCCGAAGCCCAGGCCGGCCATTACCAGACGCCCGGCCTGTGGCCGCTGAAGAAGCACGGCAAGGGCGAGTACATCTTCCAGGTGCCCGGTCACGCGCTCAACCTGCCCCCGGCCCCGGAACTCAGCTTCGACAACAACCCCTATCGCGGCCTGCAAGCCTTCGAGGAAGAGCACGCCGCGTTGTTCTTCGGGCGGACGGCGCTGGTCAAGACGCTGGCGGAGACGGTGACACGCCAACCGTTGACAGTGGTGCTCGGCGCGTCTGGCACGGGCAAATCGAGCGTGGTCAAGGCCGGGCTGTTACCCCATTTGGGCGGCACCGGATTGGCGGATCAAATTGCCGGCCGCGAATCCCCCGTGCAGGCGTGGTACATCCTACCCCCACTGCGTCCGACCGAGTCGCCCTTGCGCGAATTGGAATCGCTGCTGCACCATCACTTGCCGGCCTACGAGCAGGTCAGCCACATCGGCGCGCGCGCCCCTCAGATCGGGGAACTGTTGCTCACTGTACTCGTCAACTGGACGCGCCTCCATCCGGGGCAGAAGTTGCTGCTGGTGATTGACCAGTTCGAGGAGCTGATCACCCTCTGCCGCGACGACCACGAGCGCGAGCAGTTCCTCACATTGCTGGAAGCGGCGCTGGCCGCGCTGCCGGAGCAACTGCGCGTCGTCCTGACGCTGCGCTCCGACTTCGCGCCGCAGTTTGTGGGGAGCGCCCTGGACGCGCGGTGGACGGCGGCGCGTTTTGTCATCCCGCCGATGAGCCAGGCGGAGTTACGCGAAGCCATCGAAGGGCCGGCGAGTGTGCGCGTGCTGTACTTCGAGCCGCCCGCGCTGGTGGATCGCCTGATTGACGAGGTGATCCAGACGCCGGGCGCGCTGCCGCTGCTCTCCTTCACCCTCAGCGAGCTGTATATCAAGTATGTGGAGCGCCGGGGCGACGACCGCGCGCTGAACCAGGCCGACTACGAAGCCCTGGGCGGCGTGGTGGGATCGCTGCGCAGCCGCACCACCGAAGAATACAATCGCTTGCCCGATGCGGCGCACCAGGCGACGATGCAGCGGGTGATGTTGCGGATGATCGCCAGCGAGGGCGGCGAACTGGCGCGGCGGCGCGTTCCGCGCGCGGAGTTGGTCTATCCCGACGAGGCGGAGAACGCGCGCGTGGCGGAAGTGATCCAACGCCTGACCGCCGCGCGCCTGCTTGTGAGCGGCAAGACCGAGGAAGGCGTCGCCTACGTCGAACCGGCGCACGACGCCCTGGTACGGGCCTGGGACAAGTTGCTGACATGGCACCGGGAGGCAGAGGAGTCCCTGCCCTTGCAGCGCCGCCTGACGCAAACCGCAGACGAATGGGCCGCCGAGACGAATGAACGCACCAAAGCCAACCTGCTCTGGAACGAAGACCCGCGCCTGCCGCAGGTGGAACAAGTGTTGGCCGGCAGTCTTGAGACAGTCAAACGTAGTTGGGTGGCGCAGCAATGGGGGCGCTTCCGCGACCTGTGGCGCAGGACACCCTTGCAAGCTGTGGAGGGGCATTGGCTGAACCAGTTGGAGTTGAACTTTGTGCAGCGCAGCGTGGAACGGCGGCGCAAGGATGGGCGGCGGCTGTTCATTACGGTGGTAGGCGTCATCGTGATGTTGGCGGCGTTGGCGGTGTTTGCGTTTATCCAGAGTAATCTGGCGCAAGCGGCGGCGACTCTGGAGGCTATAGCGCGCCAGGAAGCTGAAGCCGAACGTAACATTGCCCAGTCCCGACTGTTGGCTTTTCGCTCGCCTGAATTTCTGGATAACGAGTTTGATCTAGCTCTTTTGCTAGGCGTCCAAGCCCGCCGTGTGACCGATACGGTTGAGGCGCGAAACAGCCTGTTTACCGCGCTAGGGCACAATCCCCAATTTGATATGTTTTTGTTTGGACATAATGCGGCGGTTGTCAGTGTTGCGTTTAGTCCTAATGCTCGGTATCTTGCCTCTGGTGACGAGGCGGGCGTGATTATACTGTGGGACTTAGGCCAATATCCGCCCACTTCTCAGTTATTAATTGGGCACCATGTACCTGTTCGTCGCTTGGTTTTTGATATGGATAGCACAACCTTGTTATCTGTTGCTTACGATCAAAATCGCCTGTCCACGCTGTCGCCAGCTGAGATATACCAATGGGACATTCAAAACGTTCAGTTGATCCGCACATTAGCCCAGTCAGGCGAAGAATTTAGAAAAGCGACCATTAGCTCGAATGGCCGGGGGCTGGCCCTCTTGGCCGCAACCGGTGAACTTGTACTCTGG
>SLSP01000308.1 GCA_007130345.1 Thermoflexales bacterium | reverse complement strand
TAGTAGGTCGCGTGTGGAAAAATCGGATTTTTGGACTTTTTTCAGGAGACTCACCTATAACCCACCGCGCCGGAGATCGTCAGATCTCCGGCGCGGTGTGCTTTTTTAGCGTGCGGGTCACATCGGTGGATGCAGCGCGTCCACCGGGCAGCGGCTGATGCACAGGCCGCACTTCTCGCAGCGCTCCTCGTGGATGTGGATTTCCTTCTCCTCCAGATAGAGCGCGCCGTAGACGCAACTGGTCACGCAGAGGCCGCAGCCGGTGCAGCGATCCACACGCAGGGTCGGCGGCTCCACCATCGCGGGGACGGGCTGCCGGAGCGCGAGGCCCTGGATGGCATCCACGGACTCGTACCCGTGCTGGTCGAGCCAGCGGTCGAGTTGCCGCGCGATTTTGCCGAAGATGTCTGGCCCTTTGGTGATGGCGGCGGTGCAGACCTGGACGGCCGCCGCGCCCGCCATCAGGAATTCCACCACGTCGGCCCCGGTGCTGATCCCGCCCACGCCGATGATGGGAATATCGACGGCGCGGGCCACGTCGTAGATGACGCGCAGCGCGATGGGCTTGATGGCCGGGCCGGACATCCAACCGTAGCCTTTGCCGCCCATCCACAGCTTCCCCCCGTGCTCGATGTCGATGCCGAGGGTCGGCCCGAAGGAGTTGATCGCCACGAGGCCATCCGCCCCGGCGGCCTGCGCCGCCAGCGCCGCGATCTGGGCGTCGCGGAAGGGACTCATCTTCACCAGCACCGGCACATCCGCCCCGGCTTTCGCTGCGCGGATGGCGTCCTGCATCGGCTTGGGGTCGTCGCTGATGTAGTGCGTGCTCAACTCGATCACGTCGGCAAAGGGCTTGACTTTAGGCGCGAGCGCGGCGATCTCCTCGGTGGTGTAGCCCAGGCTGACGATCATCGGCAGTCCGGCTTCTTGCGCCTTGCGGTACTCCACTTCCAGCCACTGCTCCGGCGTCAGCTCCGACCACAACTCCGTGTTCAGGAAGTACGTCTTGAAATCCGCCATATTGGGCGCGGGAACGGCAGCGGCGGCGGTGGAGATGGTCTTCGTGACCAGCGCGGACGCGCCGCCCGCCGCGCAGGCCAGCAGCGCGTCGCCATCGCGCACCGGCGGCCCGGCGGCGGGCATAATCGGATGGGCCAGGGTGAGGCCCAACAACCTGGTGGTTAGATCGGCCATAGTATCTCCTGGTATTCCAGACTTCCGAAGTCTTCCAGACTTCGGAAGTCTACTTTGTAGCAAACGTGTCGATCATCAGCTTGACGTCGCCCAGGGGGTAGAGGATGGGGCAGGTCGCGCCGCGATCCACGTATTCTTGCACCTGGTCGATGACCTCGGCGGGCGTGCCGGTGGCCGTGATGCGCAGCACCAAGTCGTCAGGCACGTAGACCATCGCCTCTTTGATCTGCTCCTTGGTGGCGGGCCAGCCGAGGATGCTCTGGATTTGCTTGACCACGTCCGGGCCGACGCCGCTGGCTTTGGCGATGTGCGGCTGCTGCGCGAGGTACTGCGTGAGCAGCATCTTCGCGCCGCGAATGGCCTCGGCGCGGTCCTCGTGGACGGAGCACACGATAAGCTGCGGGCGGTCAATCTCGTCCAGGCTGCGCCCGGCCTGGCGCGCGCCCTTCTCCAACTGCTCCATCGCCACGTCGTTATATTCCGGCGGGACGCAGTAGTTGAGCACCGCGCCATCGCTGATCTCGCCCGTCAGCGCCATCATCTTGGGGCCGGTCGCGCCGATCATGATGGGCACGTTGCGCGGTTCGCGGCGGCCGTGGACGACGTCTAGCTCAATGCCATCGACGTGGTGGAACTCGCCGTGATAGGTGACGTTTTCCAACGCCAGCAACTTCTTCATCACCTCGACGGTCTCGCGCATCGCGGTGAGGGGCTTGCGGCGGTCGATGCCCACGTTCTTCGCCAGCGGATCCCACCACGCGCCGATGCCGCAGATGATGCGGTCGGGCGCGAGGTCGTCCAGCGTGAGGTAAGTCGCGGCCAGCAAGCCGATGTTGCGCGTCCAGTTGTTGATCACGCCGGAGCCGATCTTGATGGTCTCGGTGACGGCGGCGTAGGCGGCCATCGGCACAATGGCGTCGCGCACCAGGCGGCTTTCGGCCTGCCAGACGGCCTCGAAGCCGCGCTTTTCGGCATATTGCGCGTACTCCATTCCTTCGCGGATGGGATGCGCGTCTTGCAAATAGAGGGCTACCCGGGGGATTTTGTTCTGTGGCATAATCATCTCCTTGTGAAAAGTGGTTGAATGTTACAGGTTACATGGTGTTGAGCGTGAAGCGTGAAACGTCAAGCGTCAAACGTGAAACGTCATCGAGGGGTTTCAGATGCGTTGCATTGTGTATTGTGTAGATACAGAATACGCAACACGCAACACGCAACACGAATCAGCGGAACAGGTCGTGTTCGGGCATGCGCTGCATGTCGGTGGCGCGCCCCTCGCCGCGTGGGTAGGCCGCGCCGCGAATGAGCACGACGGGCAGGCCCTCGGCGGCTTGCCCGGCGATGAGGCCGGCGGCGGCAGCCAGTTCGTCGGCGCGGGCGACGGTGGTGACGCGCAGCGGTTCGCCGAACATATCCGGCTGGCCGCGCAAATCGGCGATGGGCAGCATCCCGGCGACGCCGAGCGCGACGTTGACCGTGCCCTCGCGCCAGGGCCGCCCGTGCGTGTCGCTGATGATGACGGCCACGTCGGCACCGGTGGCGGAGTGCAGGCCCGCGCGGAGGTCCCGCGCCGAAACGTCAGGGTCGGCGGGCAGCGGCAGCGCGATCTCCGCGTCGGGCTGGCCCACGTTGGAGCGATCCACGCCGGCGTTGGCGCAAATCCAGCCGTGGCGCGTCTCCATAATCAGCACCGGCCCGCGCTGGCGGATGACGCCCCGTGAACCGCGCAGGATGACCTCGACGAGGCGCGGGTCTTTGCCGGTGGTGGCGGCCAATTCGCGTGCCCTGGGCGAAGGCGTCACATCGCGCAGGGGGATGGCGCGGCCCTCGGCTTTGGAGACGATTTTCTGCGTAACCACGATCACGTCCCCATCCTGGAGCGCGAGAGCGGCGCGGTGGAGGGCCGCCAGAATCAGCGGAACGAGGGCGTCCCCCGCCTGTACATCGGGGATGCCGGGCAGCGCGTATAGCGCCACACGCGGATCGGCCATCTACGCCGGAGGCAGGCCGGTGATGCGGATCCCCGATCCGGGTACTTTGTAGCGGATGTTGATGCCGATGAGAATGGAGGTGAGCGATTCGACAGCCACAGCATTTTGCAGCGGGCCGGCGTCGATGCCGCGCGTGCCGATGGCCTCCGCCATCTCGATAGCGATAGCTTTGGCGGCCTTGTCATCCCCGCAGATGAGCACGTCACATTCCACGGGATGGTCGAGATCGCCGAGGGCGTGCGCGCCCACGTTCTGGAACGCGGCCACCACGCGCACCTCTGGGCCGAGGAGGGCCTGCGCCTGTTCGGTGGAGGAGCCGGCTTCGGGGATGTAGACGCGGGCGACTTTGGGCGGCTTGAGCGCGACGTTCACGTTGACGAGGATTTTGCCTTGCAGCAGCGGCTTGAGCGCGTCCAGCAAGGCGTTTTGCGCGGCGTAGGGGATGGTCAGCACGGCGATGTCGCACGCTTGGGCGGCGTCCTCGTTCGCCATCCCGGTGACGAGGTCTTGGCCCAGTTTGGCGTTGACCTCGCCGGCGACGCGCTGCGCCTTATCCGCCTTGCGCGAGCCGATGATGACCTTGTAACCGGCGTGCGCCCAACGCAGGGCCAAGCCGGGACCTTCGTTGCCGGTACCGCCGAGAATTGCCAAAGCATACTTTTGAGTCATAAGTTATTTCACCTCAATGGTCTCGCCTTCGCGAGCTAGAATAGTGTAATGGAATCGGGTTTGGGCCTGGGCCAACATGCGTTCGAGCGCCTCGTCGTTGTGGGCGGGATTGTGATGGGTCAGCGCCAGCAACTTGACGCCGGCGGCTTCGGCGACTTCCGTAGCCATCCGCCAGGTGCTGTGGCCCCATCCCTGGCGGATCAGGGGCGGGCCGAGATATTCTTCCTCGGTGTACTCCGCATCGTGAACCAGCAGATCGGCCCCGCGCGCGAACCCAATCAACTTGCGGTCGCCGCCGATGTAACCCTCGGTGTCGGTGGCGATGACGACCTTGCGTCCGTGGTAGGCGATGCGGAAGAAGAGGATGCCGCTCTTGGGGTGATGATAGCCGTGATTCACGTCGATGGTCACAGCGTCGGGAGGGATCGCGCCGGGGTCATGGCCCAAGTGATACTGTTCGGGCGGCGCGCCCCATTCGGGCAACACGAGGGTGTCGCCAGTGAGAACGTATTCCAGGAAGCGCTGGCTGGCAAGCTCCTCTTTGCCGAGGGGGAAGACCGGGGGCGACATCGCGCGATCCAGCACGTCTTCGAGGCTCTCCGTCACCAACATCGGGCCGAAGATGTGCAGGGTGCTGGCCGGATGGCGGGTGGGCACGAAGAAAGGTAAGCCCTGGGTGTGATCGTGGTGGGTGTGGGTGAGTAACATCGTCGCGTGGATGGGCCGGCCAGTGGCGAAGTGCTCCTGCATCATCTTGTGACCGAGCTTAATCAACCCGGTGCCGCAATCGATGATAATCCGCTGATCTCCGGCAACTACTTCGATACAGGTGGTGTTGCCGCCGTATTTGACGGTGGTGGGGCCAGGCATCGGGTATCCGCCGCGCACGCCCCAGAATGTGATTGTGAATTTGTCTTTGCCCATAGCTTACCTCGATGGCGTGGCTCTCTGATAAAAAGAGGTTGGTTTTATGTCACGATAAATACACCCAACTTAACACCCTTGATTATACTCGAATTTAGCTTGTGCAAAAGTGAGGTTTTGCGTTGTCTGTGCTGCGCATTAGACCGCGTTGCCAGTGATTGCGGCGAGCGTGTCCAGCCAGTGCCGTGCTGCCCGCGCCCAGGTGAAGGTGGCGGCGCGGGCCAGCCCAGCCTCGCGGAGGTGAGCGCGCAGCTCCGCGTCGTCGAGGGCGCGGGCCAGGGCCGCCGTCCACGCGGCGCTGTCGTGGGGATCGACTTGCAGGCCGGCGTCGCCCACGGCTTCGGGGACGCTGGACGCGGTGGAGGCGACTACGGGTGTGCCGCAGGCCATCGCTTCGAGCGGGGGCAGGCCGAAGCCCTCGTAGATGCTAGGGAAGGCCAGCAGCGCGGCTTGCCGGTAGAGCGCGGGGAGGTCGCCATCGGCGAAGAAGCCCGTTATCCGCACGTAGGGACGCTGCGCGGCGGCTTCGAGGATGGCTTCCGCCAGCCATCCGCTTCCTCCGGCGATGACCAGGTCGAGGTCGCGCCCGGAGACCAGCGCGTCGCAGGCCGTCATCAGGCGGATGTAGTTCTTGCGCGGCTGGACGGTGCCCACCGCCAGGATGTAGGGCCGCGCGCCGACGCCATATTGCGCGGCGAGGCGCTCGCGCTCGCCCGGTGCCTCTTGGGGCGTGAAGCGCGCCGAGACGCCACAATGTAGCGTGGTCACGCGCTCCGGCGGCACGTCCAGCAGCGCGATCAGGTCGGCGCGGGTGGCGTGGGAGTCGGCGAACACGTGGTCGGCGCGGG
>SLSP01000231.1 GCA_007130345.1 Thermoflexales bacterium | reverse complement strand
TGCTAGAGGCCGGCGACTGGCCCCCACCGGGCCGCCTGCGCCTGCGGACGTTCCTGCACGTCGTCAGCCCCTTCCCGGCGCTGCTCGCGCGGATGCTTCCCACCTTGCTCCGCCCCGATGCACGCCGGGAGGCGTTGCTGCGTCGCCTCGACGCCTGGATCGCCGAGGACTGCGCGCCGCCGGAGGCCGCCGCCCGCGACCTGAGCGTCTGCGCCGCGTGGATGCGCCGCGCGTTGGCGAGCGCGTTCCCGCGCCTCTTCACCCACCTGACGCCGTGCTTTGGGCCGGGGATGGCGGGCTACGTCCTGCTCTCGCGCTTCACCGCCGCCGTTCCGGAGGCCGGGGTGGATTCCCGCGCCCTGTTGCGCGGCCTGCCGCACAACGTCACCACCGAGATGGACTTGGCGCTCTGGCAGACGGCGCAGGCCCTCCGTGCGGATGCGGAGATCGCCGATTACTGTTCCGCAACTGACGCACACACGCTCGCGGAGGCGTACCTCGCCGGGCAGTTGCCGTCGGCGGCGCAGGAAGCCGTCGCCGGTTTCCTGGAACGCTACGGGATGCGCGGCCTCGGCGAGATTGACCTGGGCCGCCCGCGCTGGCGCGACGATCCGACGCCGCTGTTTCAGACGCTCCAGAGCTACTTGCAGTTTACCGACGCGGAACTGGCCCCCGACGCGGTGTTTGCGCGCGGCGCGCAGGCGGCCGAGGCCGACATCGAGCGCCTGATCGCGGCGCTGCGGCAGACGCGCCTCGGCTGGCTCAAAGCGCGGATAGCGCGTTTGGCGGCTCGGCGGATGCGCGCCCTGGTCGGCTTGCGCGAGACGCCCAAATTCACCATCATCCGCATGTTCGGAAAGGTGCGGGAGCTGCTGCTGGCAAACGGCGCGGCCCTGGTCGCGGCCGGCGTGCTGGAGCAGCCGGACGACGTCTTCTTCCTGCATCTGACCGAATTGGAGACGCTCACCGCGCAGCCGGAGCGCGATTGGCGCGGGCTGGTCGCCGAACGACGGTTGCTTCACGCGCAAGAGCAGCGGCGGAAGCAAATCCCGCGCGTGCTGCTCAGTGATGGTCGCGCCTTCTACGAGGGGCTGGCGGGCAGTTCGGAGGGCGAGCTGGTCGGCAGCCCGGTCTCGCCGGGCGTGGTGGAGGGCGTCGTCCGCGTGATCCGCGACCCGCGCGGGGCGCAACTCGCGCCGGGCGAAATCCTCGTCTGCCCCGGCACCGATCCCGCCTGGACGCCGCTCTTCCTCGCGGCCGGCGGCCTGGTGATGGAGGTCGGCGGGATGATGACGCACGGCGCGGTGGTCGCGCGCGAGTACGGGCTGCCGGCCGTCGTCGGCGTCCACGAGGCGACGACGCGCCTCCAGACCGGGCAGCGCGTCCGCGTGGATGGGACGACCGGGCAGGTGACGTTGTTGGATGAGGCGCCCGAGGGGTAAAAACCCCTGAAGTATCGGAGGCTATGCCGTGTCGCCTAATCAGCCTGGTGGTTCTCGGTATCTCTGGCATCTCCTGATTGCCCTCGCGCTCTTTTTTTCGACCATCTTTTGCATCCTTCCCTATTTGTGGCGGACGCTTGCCAGCCCGGTGGTCGTGGGCCTCCTCGTGCTGCTGCTGATCCCGTTGATTGGGACGATGAACGACTATCTGCTCGCCGACGTCATTCCGCCGGGAGGTCTGCGCGCGTTATGCCGCGCGTACCTCGTCACGCTGTTCTCGCTGGTCTACGAACTGACCGCTATCCTGTTGGCGGTGCCCTTCATTGCGGTCAATCTGGGCGCGGTGTTGGGCGGGATGATGCTGTTGGTGACGTTGCTCGGCCTGGTCTTTTACGGGTTGCAAACCCTGGGCCTCCAGGTTGTCCGAACGCTGACGCCGCAGGATTTCCGGGATACGCTTACGTGGTTCGGGTACGCTCTGGCCTTTGAGCTTGGCTGCGGGGCGCTAATTCTGTTTGAGCAGCGCTACAAAGACCGCGCGTTTGACGCTTGCGCCCGCATTTACGAGAGGGTGATGGACCGAATCAACCGGGGGGACACGGGCGGACACGGCTAGTACAGCACGGCATAAATCAATCCCCAGTTAAACTTGCTTGAAGGGGAACGTCAGTTCCCCGTTTGGACGTATAGTCGCGAATCTGACGATCCGCTCCAAGCATCGCTAACTGAGGCGGGACTTCCGCCAGGCTGGACTAGGTGTAGGCGGTATCCGGCGAAATCCAAGAGAGCCACAACACAGAAAGGCAACCCGCCGTTAGCCCAAGCATTATGACTGCGGGCCAGTGGTTAAGCCTCAAGGAAAGCGTCCAGATCGAGGTTGCCGCTGTTGTATTCGATGAGGCGGGGCCAGTCGATGTCGTAGTTGGGGGTGCAGAAGCGGGTAACTAGCTGTGTGGTGAGGCGGTTGACCGCTCTGTTTTTCTCTCGCTCAAATGCCTCATTGTGTTGTTTCGCTCGATAGCCAATGGGTTCGATAATTTCGGTGTAGAGATCAGGATTTTCGCTAATGAAGTACCAAAAATTCTGCCCTACTATTTTCAAATAGCCCCGCAAATAGCCAGTTCGGGTCTTCCCATAACAAATCCCCAAAATAGCTTGCACGCTAGGGCTGCGCCGCGCTTGCTTGACGCGCGCCACCGCATTTTTTAAGTCCTGTTCAAGTTTATTCTGTTGAGAACTATTGCCCCAATTTGGCCCCGATTTGATAGACACAACGTAATGCGTGCCACGATTGAAAAATTCCAGGTCAACGCCCGTCGCAGTAGACTTATGCCCGTTGCACGTCATTTCTGCGACGAATACCGCCAGCCCTTCCAGAAAATCGCCAAACAGTTTTTCCTCTGAAGAGGATAAAAAGGCTACCAAAAAGCCGTCAATAAGCTCCGTGGCAGTGTGGATGTTTTTTGCCTTGAACAGATAGGGATTCTTGCGGAGCAGTTTATCGAGCTTCAGAGTCTCAATAGACTTGAGACGGCGTTGGTGGAAATCTACAATGTTCTCGTTGACGTATTCGCAAACGCGATCCAAGTCTAACGGATTCATTCAGTTCGCTCCTCTTGAGCTTCACAAACATCGTATTCCGCTGTCGGCTCTGCGGCTATCGGCAAAGCTATTTGAATTCCTGCTAGACGCTCGCGGGACAAATCAACGTAATCGGCCATCAAGTCAATGCCGATATAATGCCGTCCGAGTTCTGCCGCGACCAGCGCAGTCGTGCCAGAGCCAACAAAGGGATCCAATACCGTGTCTCCGACCTCAGTGAATAGCTTAATGAACCATCGTGGCAAATCTGTTGGGAACGCCGCGCTATGATTGCGGTTGGCGCACTCTGTCGCCAGATGCAGGACGTTATTAGGATACACCAAATCGCGGCCCACCCAGTTGGAGACGTTTTTGCCAAATCCACTTCCCACGTTAGATTCGTCCCGGATTTGATCGGTATCGCTCAGGTTGGCTAACCGCGTCTTGGCCCAATCGCCCACCGGAACCATCACCGATTCCTGGTACATATTGAATTTGCGCTTTTTGTTGAATTGGATCAAGCGCTCCCAATTATCTCGGAAGCGATTGGGCCATTTGCCAGGATACGAGTTTTTCTTGTGCCACATGAACTCCTCTGTCCACAGCCAGCCTTCACGTCGCATAGCCAAAATCAGTTCAATGACGTAGGTGTGCCGTTCGCCTTTGACGACGCGCTCCTTGATATTCAAAACAAACGTGCCGGTTGACTTGAGCACGCGGTAGAATTGGCGCGCTTTAGGCATAAACCAATCTACGTAGTCGTCGGGGTGTATACCACCATACGTATTTTTTCGCTGGTCGGCATACGGCGGCGAGGTGAAAATCAAATCCACGCAGTTATCAGGCAATTGTGTCAAAACTTCTTCACAATCTCCGTGAATGATTTGGTCTAAGTAGTCCATACAATTTTATTTCTCCTAATCGCGGTTTGTAGCGGCAACTTCTCGCACAGCCTTAACTCCTCTCTCATGTTTTCCTCCAAACAAAAATGGATTCGTAGAACTCACTCGAGCGTCGCCCGGTACGGCGGACGACATGCCGCTTCACTATGCCCTCCACCTCAACGTCCAACGCCTCGGCTATCCCGTCATATAAGTTATGCCGATCCCCGGCTACGACAATGAGCCTCGCGCCAATGGGCATAGCGGTCATTGTGTTCCGAAACACTCGCGTTATGCCCTCCTGATATTGTTGGCGCGCTTTTTTACTGACGCCCTTTGCTGCCGGGCCGATTTCTTCGCTGCGCCGATCTTTAAGCTCTAGCAAATTGTACGCATACGTGTGTTGCTCGTGATAGTCAATCAGCCCCACATACGGGGGACTGGTGATAACGCCATCCAGAGGCGGGAATTCGAGGGTGCGGCTATCCGCGTGATGAATGCTCACGTGAGCATTGGTGCGTTTTTTAGCAAAGGCGCTGATGCGATTCAGGGTGTTTTTGCTGTAACGACTCAAGAACTTAAAGGCCTCTTGCACCGGATAGCATATTCTGGAATGTTTATAACATTCATAGGGTTCGGTTTGTGGCTCTTTGGGGAAGTCCAGGTCAAAATGTGTCGTCAAGCGCGCCGAACGCGCTGAACGCGAGAGGATGATTTTGAGCAAATCCTTATACTGATACTCCCCCACCTCAATGTAATGCCGGTAAGTCAACAATTCCCGGCGCGCTTGCGGAGCGTACCAATTGAGCAAATACTCGTTGTCCGTCTCATCACAGCCGTTTCGCCCGTTGTTTTTATCCCATAACGAGGGTTGATATAAGTCATCCTGAGTTGCCGCGCGCGTTTTTTCCAGAATATCCTATACCTCACGTTGGGCTTGCTTGAGATGATAGGGCGCGGTTTTGACATTGCACAGCAACACGTTGAAGGCCGAAATATCACAGCCGATGGCGTGGACCCCCAACTCGTTGGCCTGAACCAGCGTGGTTCCAGACCCACAGAACGGATCGAGCACCGTCTGCCCCGGCACAAAATACTTCCGCATAAAAATTTCCACTAATTGCGGCACAAACTTCCCCAAGTACGGATGCAGGCCGTGGACGTGTTTAGTGCGCTTTCTCTGCGGCAGATCTTTCTCGCGCCAGTTGAGGTTCAGTTCCTCTAAGGGCGTTTCCGATGTCACCTCATTGGGGATGGTGGGGGCGTCATCGTGCTGATAGGCTTCAACCCGTTGTTCTTCATTGGTTAAAAACATAGTGCTCCTTCAAAGCTAAATGCAACGAAAAGCAATGGCTTTATCTTATTCTAACAATACCCGCCATCTCCACACACGCCGCCACCGTCCCAAACCGCGTTTGCACGCCCGCCAGATTGCGCAGGTAGTACGCGCCTTTGGCCGATGACGTCATCACGCTACGGAATCCCAAATCGCGGACGGGCGCAATCGCCATACAGGCATCGGCGATGAGACGCCCGCCGGCGGCTTCGATCTCGGCGGCGAGGCCCTGCGCGATGGCGGATTCCTTGATAGGACGGGCGCACGTAATCCACAACGGGGCGCGTAGCCGCTTGCCGCGCACGTGCGCCGCCACGCGCGCGATCTCGGCCAGCGAGGCGTGCGGACAGCCGATCCACACCAGGTCGATGGCATCCACGGGATCATTGAGCAGCGCGTACCCCGGCGCGAGGTCAGCGACGAC
>SLSP01000253.1 GCA_007130345.1 Thermoflexales bacterium | reverse complement strand
GTCGTGATTCCATCAGGAAATCTGGGCAACGTTAGCGCGCTCGGCAAGGGCTTCTTACTGATGCAAGCGTTGGGTCTGAGCGACAAGCTGCCGCGCATCGTCTGTGCGCAGGCCGCGCGCGCCAACCCGCTCTACCGGAGCTACCAGACCGGCTTCCGTGACTATCGCCCGGTGCAAGCGCAGCCGACGCTCGCCAGCGCCATCCAGATCGGCGATCCGGTGAGCTACGAGCGCGCCGTCAAGACGTTGACCGCCTTCGATGGCATTGTGGAGCAAGCCACCGAGGACGAGTTGGCCGCCGCCGCCGCGCGCGCCGACCGCACCGGCCTGTATTGCTGTCCGCACACGGGCGTCGCGCTGGCCGCGCTGTTCAAGCTGGTGGCGCGGGGCGTCATCCCGCCCGATGACCGCGTGGTCGTCATCTCCACCGCGCACGGCCTCAAGTTCACCGACTTCAAAGTTGCCTATCACCAACAAACCCTGGCTGACGTAATCGCCCGGCACGCTAATCCGCCGGTCGAGTTGCCGGCGGAGTACGACGCGGTGCAACGAGCGATAGATGCGCGGTGGGAGGGTAAGGCGTGATGCGTAATCCGTGATGCGTCAAACGTCATCGGTTTGTGCGTCATCCACAATCTAAAATTGCAGTAGCGCAAAACTAACCCTGTGACAATAAGAGGTCCCCGGTTGATTTCAAGCAAGGACACGGATTTACACGGAAAAACACGGATTTTTTGGGGTTTTATCCGTGAAATCTGTGTTCATCCGTGTCCCAAACAGGGTGACTTTTGCGGTATTGCCTAAAATCCAAAATCTGAAGGAGTTGCTATGCCCAACCTTTCATTCAAAACGTACTACCGCTATGCCGATTTGACCCGCGCCCTGCACGAATTCGCCGCCGAGCGCCCTGATCTCGTCCAGATGGAGAGCTTGGGCCAGAGCTATGAGGGCCGCGAGATCTGGCTGGCGACGGTGACGCGGTTCGCTACCGGCCCCGCCGCTGAGAAGCCCGCGCTCTGGGTGGATGGCAACCTGCACGCGACCGAGTTGGCCCCTTCGATGGCGTGCCTGTACTTCATCCAGCACCTTGTGGCGCATTACGGCAGCGACCTCGACGTGACCCGTTGCCTCGACACGCGCGTTTTCTACATCTGCCCGCGCGTCAATCCCGACGGCGCGGAATTGGCCCTGGCCGATAAGCCGCGCTTCATCCGCTCCAGCACGCGCCCCTATCCCTACAACGAGGAGCCGGTGGAGGGCCTGCGCGACGAGGATATGGACGGCGACGGGCGGATGCTCACGATGCGCGTGCCCGATCCCAACGGCGCGTGGAAGGTCTGCCCGGAGGAACCGCGCCTGCTCGTGCGCCGCGATCCCGCCGAGGTGGACGGCGAGTATTACCGCCTGCTGCCGGAGGGCCGCATCGAGAATCACGACGGTGTCACGCTTAAGCTACAATCGCCCAAAGAGGGCCTCGACCTCAACCGCAACTTCCCCGTGCGCTGGCGGCAGGAGCACGAGCAGAAGGGGGCCGGCCCGTATCCCCTCTCCGAGCCGGAGACGCGGGCGCAGGCGCACTTCATCGCCACGCATCCCAACATCACCGGAGCCGTGACCTTCCACACCTTCAGTGGCGTGATTTTGCGCCCCTACGACGACAAGCCCGACGAAGAATTCCCCGTGAAAGACCTTCGGACGTACCAGACCATTGGCGCAAAGGGGACGGAGTTGACCGGCTACCCCAACGTTGCCGTGTATCACGACTTCCGCTATGACCCCAAGGAGATCACGACCGGCGGCTTCGATACCTGGCTCTACGACCACCTGGGCATCTTCGCGTGGACGACGGAGATTTGGAGTCCGCAGAAGCAGGCCGGCATCGAGGAGTACAAGTTCATCGAGTGGTACCGCGAGCATCCCCTGGAAGATGACCTCAAGCTGCTGAAGTGGAGCGATGACAAGCTCGGCGGGAAGGGCTACGTGGACTGGTATCCGTTTGAGCATCCGCAGTTGGGCGCGGTGGAGTTGGGCGGATGGGATCGGATGTACGCCTTCCGCAATCCGCCGCCGGAGTTCTTGGAGGCGGAGATCGCCCGCTTCCCGGCGTGGCTGGTCTGGCATCTGCTGATCTCGCCCCGGCTGGAACTGTTCGCGGCGGATGCTGTGCCGCTCGGTGAGGGCGCGTACCGCGTGCGCGTCGTCGTCCACAACACCGGCTGGCTGCCCACCCACGTCACGCAGAAGGCGAAGCAGAACAAAGTCACGCGCGGTGTCGTGGCCGAAATCGAGTTGCCGGAGGTCGCGCTCCTGGAAACCGGCCTCCCCCGCGAGGAACTGGGGCAACTGGCCGGCCGCGCCCACTTCGGCGCGTTCCCCTGGGGGCAGGACGCCAGCGACGACCGCGCTAAAGTCACCTGGGTGGTGCGCGCGTCAAAGGGGGGCGTGGTCAAGGTGAAAGTGCGCCACGCCCGCGCCGGAACCGTCTCAGTAGAACTTCCATTGACAGAGATTTAACGCAAAGACGCAAGGCCGCAAGGCCGCAAGGCCGCAAAGTTCTTTGACGCCTGACGCCTGACGTTTGACGTTTCACGTTTCACTTTCGCCATTTTCAAGGAGACCCTATGCCCATAACCTTCATCCCCCGCCCCAAACAAGCCGAGGTGCTGGCCTACGCCGGTGGCAAGATGGGTGTCTCGGCGGTGCCGGGCAGCGGCAAGACCGCGACGCTGTCGATGCTGGCGGCGCGTCTGGTGGCCGAGGGCGACCTGGACGATGACCAGGAGGTGCTGGTGGTCACGCTGGTCAATTCTGCTGTGCGGAACTTCGCCAGCCGGGTGGGGGGCTTCGTGCGCGATCAGTACGGGCTGTTGCCCAACGTGGGCTACCGCGTGCGCACGCTCCACGGCCTGGCCCACGACCTGATCCGCGAGCGCCCCGCGCTGGCCGGTCTCTCCGACGACTTCGACATCATCGACGAGCGCGCCGCCCGCGAGGTGTTGCAGGAGGTCGCCCTCTCCTGGCTGCGCTCCCACGCCGACGCCGTGGACGACCTCCTTTCCGACGACCTCGACGAGCGCAAGGCCGACTGGGTGCGCCGCGACCAGTGGCCCGACCTCGTGGTCAATATCGCCGGAAACTTCATCAAGCAGGCCAAAGACCTCCAAATCGCGCCCGCCGTCCTGCGCTATCACCTGGAGCAGTTCCCGGAGCCGCTGCCGCTGCTGGAGATGGGGGCCGCCATCTACGCCGACTATCAGCGCGCCCTGAGTTACCGTAACGCCGTTGATTTCGATGACCTGGTGCGGCTGGCCCTCCAGGCGTTGGATGCCGATCCCGCGTTCCTGGGACGGCTGCGCCACCGCTGGCCCTACATCCTCGAAGACGAGGCGCAGGACAGCAGCGAGTTGCAGCAGCGGATTCTGGGCCTGCTCGCCGGGCCAGAGGGGAATTGGGTGCGCGTGGGCGATCCCAACCAGGCGATTTACGAGACGTTCACCACCGCCAGCCCGCGCTATCTGCGCGAGTTTATCGCGCGGCCCGACGTGGCGGCGCGGGATCTGCCCAACTCCGGGCGCTCGATGCGCAGCGTCATCGATCTGGCGAACGCCCTGATCGACTGGACGCGGGAGGCGCACCCCGTGCCGGAAGTGCGCGAGGCGCTGGCCCCGCCATACATCGAACCGACGCCGCCCGGCGACCCGCAGCCTAATCCGCCGGACGACCCGCGCGAGATTCACGTTATCCCCCGCGCCTACTCGCCCCAGGCCGAGATCGCGGCGGTGGCCGATTCCCTGGCACGCTGGCTGCCGGAGCACCCGGACGCGACGGCGGCGGTGCTGGTGCCGCGCAATAATCGCGGCTTCGAGTTGGTGGGCGTGCTCAAAACGCGCGACATCCCCCACGTGGAACTGCTCCGCAGCACGCGCTCCACCCGCGAGGCCGCCGGCGCGCTCGGCAACGTGGTGCGCTACCTGGCCGAGCCGACCTCCGCGCGCTTCCTGGCGACCGTCTACCGCGTCTGGCGGCGCGACGACCGCGAGGACGAGGCCCTCAGCCAGCAGATGGACGCCGTCGCCAAGCGGATCGCCAAAATGCCGTGCGTCGAGTCCTTCCTGTGGCCCCGCGCCGACCGCGACTGGTTGGCCGAGCAGCCTTTCGAGGCAGCGGCCCCGGAGCTAATCGAGCACCTGACCGAGTTCCGCGCTCTGGTGCGGCGCTGGCAGGGCGCGACGACGCTGCCCATCGACCAGCTCGTACTCACGCTGGCGCAAGACCTCTTCGCCGACCCTACCGACCTCGCCATCTCGCATAAGCTGGCGTTGGTGCTGCGCCGCGCCGCCGACCAGCATCCCGATTGGCGCTTGCCGCAGTTGGCGCAGGAGTTGGCCGTCGTCGCCCGCAACGAGCGCAAGTTCCTCGGCTTCTCTGATGAAGACCTCGCCTTCGATCCCGACGCTCACCGTGGCGCGGTCGTGGTCACAACGATGCACAAGGCCAAGGGGATGGAATGGGACAAGGTCTATCTGATGTCCGTCAACGACTACAATTTCCCCTCCGCGCTGCCGCAGGACACCTTCATCGCCGAGCGGTGGTTCGTGCGCGACCACCTCAACCTGGAGGCCGAGACGCTGGCGCAGCTCAAGGCCCTGCACGAGAACCCGCTGCTCTTCGATTACGCCGAGGGCCAGCCCACGCTCGAGGCGCGGCAAGAGTACGCCTCCGAGCGTCTGCGCCTGCTCTACGTCGGCATCACCCGCGCGCGGAAGAGCCTCGTCCTCACCTGGAACACGGGCCGCCGGGCGGACTGCCAGCCCGCCGTGCCGTTCATCGCGTTGCAGACGTGGTGGGAGGAGCATGGGCCAATGGCGGATGAGGTATGAGCGGGAGCACGCCGGCTTACGTCACCGCCGCCTCGATTTCGCCATCCCGTAACTGGACGGCCAGCGCCATTCCCGGCTGTGCTTGCGCTGCCGATGCGATCACGCCGCGAGTCTCCCGCTCGCGGACGATGGCGTAGCCCCGCGCCAATACCGCCTCTGGATTGAGCGCGGTCAGCCGGGCGGCCAGGCCCGCGATGTGCTGCTCCGCCAGTTCGAGGCGATGCGCCAGTGCCCGGTCGGCTTGCGCGGCGAGGTCATCCACGCGCTGGCGTCCGCTGCTCAGGCGCGCTTCTGGCGAGACGTGGTGCAGCGTCCGCGCCATCGCTGCGACGCGCTCCCGGCGCGAGTCCAGGCTGCCCGCCCACGCCCGCTCTAGCCGCGTGTGTTGCTGCGTCAGCGCGATGCGCAACTCGGCCAGATCGGGCGTTGCCATTTCCGCCGCCGCTGAGGGAGTCGGCGCGCGGTGGTCGGCGGCGAAGTCGGCCAGCGAGAAGTCGGTCTCGTGGCCCACGCCCGAAATCACCGGCAGCCGCGAGGCGGCCACCGCCCGCGCCACGCGCTCATCGTTAAACGCCCACAGGTCTTCCAGCGAACCGCCGCCGCGCACCAGCAGGATCACGTCCATATCGGCGCGGGCGTTGAGGGCCGCCAGCGCGGCCACGATGCCCGGCGGAGCCGCGTTCCCCTGCACCGCCGTCGGCGCGAGGAGCACTCGCGCCAGGGGATAGCGCCGTCCGAGCACGTTGAGCACATCCCGGAACGCCGCCGCTGTGGGCGATGTGACCACGCC
>SLSP01000475.1 GCA_007130345.1 Thermoflexales bacterium | reverse complement strand
GAATCGGGGCATCAACTCCCGCCGGAGCTGCACACGTTCCAATGCCAGGGCTGCCAGGCCGCGATTCTGGTCTCGCACACGCTGTCGGGCGATTGCCCTTATTGTGGCTCCTCCCACGTCATAGAAATACCGGAGCGCGCCTTCATCCTGCCCCAGGCAATTCTGCCTTTTGAGGTGCCGGAGTTGCGGGCGCGGGAAACTTTCAACAAGTGGGTCAACAAAAAAGTGCCGGGCCAGGTCAAATTGACACGCCCGAAAGGCGTCTATCTGCCCGCCTGGACGTTTGAGCTAACCGGAGAGATCGCGTGGCACGGGACGGTCAACACCGGGGGCAACAACTCGCAGAAACGCCCCGTCTCCGGCGTCCACGGGATACTGCCGGGGAACGTGGTCGTGCCCGCGACGCACACCTTGCCCTATGCCCTGGCCCCCGCGTTCCACAAATTCCTGCTCAACGAGTTGGTGCCGTATGACCCGGCCTACCTGGTCAACTGGCGTACCGCCCTGTACGAAGTGACCGTTTCCGACGCCTCATTGGTCGCGCGCCGGGCCAGCATCCAAGAAGGCCAGCGCGTGGCGCGCATCCGCGCCGAAGCGATGCATGGGCAGATCAATGACTTCAAATCCCAGGCGAAAAACCTGACCGTCATATCCTTCAAATCCATCCTGCTGCCGATGTGGATTTCCACCTACCGTCACCAGGGGCAGACCTATACCGTCACAATCAACGGGCAACTCGGCCGGCCCCTAGGTGAAAAACCCGAAACCCGCTGGCAGAAGTTCTGGAATCGGCTGTTGGGATGAGGCGCGGGACGTGAAACGTGAGGCGTCAAACGTCAAACGTCAAAATCAATGTCGGTTGTCGAGCGTCACCCTGAGCTTGTCGAAGGGTCTCCGTCCTCAGCATTGAGATTCCTCGACTGCGCTCGGAATGACGTTTCACGTTTCACGTTTCACGTTTCACGTTTCACGTTTGACGACCGACGCTTGACAAACCATCGAACACATAGCAACAAGGAGACCTTCTCATGAAAACCCCCTACGTCGTCCCCCTGGGCGTGGCTGCCGCGCTCACCACGCTGGAGCACGCGAACTCGTTCCTCGCTGTGGCGCGCGAGGGCCGCTACTGGCTGGTGGATTGCGCCGACAACCCCATCGGACGCTTGCAACACGCGGGCCTCGACCCGCTGGCCGTGCAAGGCATCATCATCACGCACCTGCACCCCGACCACGTCTACGGCCTGCCCGCGTACCTGCTCGGCCTCGTTCTCCTGGGCTTTGCGGAAGGCCACGCCCTTGAACGCGGCGTGTCCATCTACGCCCTGCCCGAAGTGCTGGCCGGCATCCGCGATCTCCTCGCCGTGTTCAAGGATCAGAAGTGGCTGGACACGCTCCCCGTGAGCTACCACGCCATCGTGCCGGAAGAAGGCGCGCGCGTCCACGAGGACGCCGACTTCAGCATCACCGCCGCGCCGACGTGCCACGGCATACCTTCGCTGGCCCTGCGCTTCATGGATCGCGCCACCGGGCACGCGTGCGTCTACTCCAGCGATACCGCCCTCTGCCCCGCCGTCGAGCGGCTGGCCCAGAACGCGGCCCTGCTCTTCCACGAGGCCATCGACGGCAGCCCCTCGCACACGCCCCCCGCAGAAGTCGGCGCGCTGGCCGCCCGCGCTGCGGTAGAGCGTCTGGTGCTGATGCACTATTATCCCACACCCGATATTATGCAGGCCACGCTAGAGGCCGCGAGCGAGACATTCGGCGGCCCGACGGAACTCGCGCGGGAATTCCAGCGGTATCCCTGGTGAAAACGGCAAATAGTGAGTGGCAGATTGCAAATTGCAAAAGTCTTGATGGTTGCTAATGCGTTGCGCGCCATTTTCTGATCGCGTCGGCCTGATTTGGCCCCCACGCCGCCAAAATCGTTACGTCACAGAGTCTTCGCCACCATCACACCTGGCTCCAAGGGGATTGCCAAATCTCCGCCTAACCGCCGGATTTGGCAATCCGGCGGGAGCCAAACACGCTATGGCGACTACTTTAAGACACAAGCCTAACTCGCTTTTGACCCATGCGCTAATCCCGGCTATAATCCCCCTCTATGAACGACAAGCAACAAGTGACCCAGGCCGCTGCGCTGGTGATGGTGGCTTTCGCCGCCAGCCGGGTGCTCGGCTTGGTGCGGCAGATGGTCTTCGGCGTCTACTTCGGCACCGGCGCGGCGATGGATACCTACACCGCCGCGCAACGCGTTCCCGAAGCGCTCTTTCTGGTCATCGCCGGGGGCGCGCTCGGATCGGCCTTCATCCCCACCTTCGCCGCGCGCCTGGCACAGCACGACACCGCCGACGCCTGGAAACTGGCCTCCGCCGTCACCAATCTGCTGATGCTGATCGTCCTCCCCATCACGCTGATCTGCATCGTCATCGCGCCGTGGCTGGTGCGCGTGATCATCGCCCCGGCCTTCCCGCCGGCCAGCCAACTCGAAACCGCCAACTTGATGCGCGTGATGCTCCTCTCGACCATCATCTTCGGCGCGAGCGGCATCGTGATGGGCGCGCTCAACGCGCATCAGCACTTTCTGCTGCCCGCCGTCGCGCCTATCTTGTACAACGTGGCCCTCATCGGCGGGGCCGTCGTGGGCGGCGTGACCCCGCTTGGCCCAATGGGGCCGGCTTTGGGGATGGTGGTCGGTTCTCTGGCGCACCTGCTGATCCAGGTGCCCGGCTTGCTCCGCTACCGCGCCCGCTATACCTTCACCCTGGGGCGCGGCGATCCCGGCGTGCGCGAGGTGGGCCTCCTGATGGCCCCGCGCGTCATGGGGATGGCCGCGCAGCAGCTCAACTTCATCGTCAGCAACAACCTGGCCTCGCGGCTTGGCCCCGGCGCGGTCTCGACGCTGGACTATGCGTGGCGCGTGATGATGCTGCCGGAAGGCGTCTTCGCGCAGGCGGTGGGCACGGCGGCCTTCCCCACCTTCGCGGCGCAAGCGGCCCGGCGGGAGTTCGCCCAGATGCGCGAGACGCTGGCCGCGACGCTCAAGACCATCATCGCCATCACGCTGCCCGCGACGGTGGGCCTGATCGCGGTGGGGCAGCCCATCATCGCCCTGATGTTTCAGCGCGGCGAGTTCGACGCCGCCTCGACGCGGAGCGTGGCCTGGGCGCTGGCCTTCTTCGCCCTGGGCCTCATCGGCCACTCCGGCCTGGAAATCCTCTCGCGCGCCTTCTACGCCCTCCACGACACCTGGACGCCGGCCCTCATCGCCATCGTCAACTTGCTCTGCAATGTCACGCTGGGCATCTTGCTCCCGCCGGTCTTTCGCAACGTCGGATGGCCGCCGCACGCGGGGCTGGCGCTCGCCAACGCGCTCGCCGTGCTCGTGGAAGGCGGCGCGCTGCTGGCGCTCATCCATCGGCGCGTGGGCAGTATGCGCGGGTACGGCCTGCCGCGTCAACTGGGGCGCGTCGCGCTGGCCTCCACCGGGATGGCGCTGGCCCTCGGCGCGTGGCGCGCGCTCGCGCCGGACGCCGTCCTCATCCAGAGCCTCGGCGGCGTCCTCCTCGGCGGCCTCGTCTACCTGGGCCTGGCGCACCTCCTCGACATCCACGAAATCCATCAGCTAATCCATAGCCTGCTAACCCGTAATCGTTAATCTGCAATTTGCCATTCGCCATTCAAAAAAGGAGTCTGTAATGCACAACTATTTCACCATTCAAGGCGGCATCCCCCTCAACGGCGAGATCACGCCGAGCGGCAACAAGAACGCGGCCCTACCCGCGCTGGCGGCGGCCCTGCTCACCGACGAACCCGTCATCCTCCACAACCTGCCCGCGATCCGCGATGTCCAGGTGATGGGGCAACTGTTGGGCGTGCTCGGCGCGGAAGTGAAGCCGCTCACGGCCAACTCCTGGCACATCCACGCGCGCGAGGTGCAGATGCCCGGCTCGGAAATCAGCCGCGAGCTATTCCGCTCCATCCGCGGCTCCATCCTCATCGCCGGGCCGCTCCTGGGCCGCCTGGGCGAGCTTTCGATCCCCGCGCCCGGCGGCGATGTGATCGGGCGGCGGCGCGTGGACACGCACTTTATGGCGTTCCAGGCCCTCGGCGCGGCGGTGGACGTGTGCGCGGGCAACTTCTGCGTGGAGCGGCAGCGACTCACCGGCGCGGACATCCTGCTCGACGAGGCCAGTGTCACCGGGACAGAGAACGCGGTGATGGCGGCGGTGTTGGCGCGGGGGACGACCATCCTGCGCAACGCGGCCTCCGAACCGCATGTGCAAGACCTCTGCAACATGCTCAACGCGATGGGCGCGCAAATCGATGGCGTCGGCACGAACACGCTGGTCATCGAGGGCGTGGCGCGCCTGCACGGCGCGGAGTTCACGCTCTCATCCGACCACATCGCGGTGGGCAGCTACCTGGCGTTGGCGGCGGCCACCGGCGGCGAACTGCTCATCCGCAACGCCGTGCCCCACCATCTGCGGATGGTGCTGATGGGCTTCGAGCGCCTGGGCGTGACCGCCGAGGTGCGCGGAGACGACCTGTTCGTCCCGGCGGAGCAGAGCTTGCGCATCGTGCCGGATATGGGCGGCGCGATTCCCACGCTGGCCGACGCGCCCTGGCCGGCCTTCCCCGCCGACCTGATGAGCATCGCGCTGGTGCTCGCCACGCAATGCGAAGGCGTGATCATCTTCCACGAGAAGATGTTCGAAAGCCGCCTGTTCTTCGTGGACAAGCTCATCCCGATGGGCGCGCGCATCGTCCTGTGCGACCCGCACCGCGCGCTGGTCTACGGCCCCTCGCGCCTGCACGGCGATATAATGGAAAGCCCCGACATCCGCGCGGGCATGGCGATGCTAATCGCGGCCCTCGCCGCCGAGGGCGAAAGCGTCATCCACAACATCGGCCAAATCGACCGGGGCTACGAGCGCATCGAGGAGAAGCTCAAGCCACTCGGCGCGCGCATCGAGCGGGGGCAGCGGGGTGGGTAACATCATAGGGAGAAAACAACATGGACACAACCATTGAAGCGCCGACCGGGAGTTTGGCGGCCTATACCGGCTTCGTGCGCGAAGGTCACATCCAGTTAGCCGAAAAGGTGACCTTGCCTGAAGGGAGCCTGGTCTATGTGCTAATCCCGCCGGTGATTGATGTCGCAGTCGCCCAACGCAAAGCCAACCGTTGGTTACTGGATCACGTCGGCACAATGCTGCGGGCCGACCACCCCGTATTTCTGCGTTTCCCCACCCACACGGTATGGCGATTTGCCGCATTTGTAACCGCCGCAACCCATGCTCCAATTGGGCCGGTGGGCTATGTGGATATAGATGCCACAACCGGCGTCGTATTAGCCAACACACATCTTGCCGAGGAGATTGCCGCCCGTGGCGAACGTCTTGAATGTATCCCATTGCCGACAGATAACTGACGGATATTGTTTGGCGGCTTGTGCGCAGATGGTGTTGGCCTATCTGGATTCGCCGCTGACCCAAGAGGAATTAGCGCGCCGTTTGGGAATACGCCCGCACATTGGCGCGCCGGCTTCACGGGTGCTGCGATTGCGTTCCCCCGCCCTCGACGTGGTGTATACCGAGGGTGATCTTCACACGCTAACCGCCTGGTTGGAAGCCGAAACGCCGGTGATTGTTTTTGTACAAGTTGACCAACTTCCTT
>SLSP01000312.1 GCA_007130345.1 Thermoflexales bacterium | reverse complement strand
CGGATTTTTTAGGGTTCTTTCAGTAGAGTCACGGATTTACACGGAAAAACACGGATTTTTTGGGTTTTATCCGTGAAATCCGTGTTCATCCGTGTCCCAAACAGGGTGACTTTTGCGGTATTGCGATTTTTGGGCTTTTTTCAGGAGAGCCACTATGTATCGGAACGGCACCTTGCTCACCTGTATTATAATGGGAAGATATATCATGGCAACTTGCGACAAAACCGTGCTATGCGCAAAAGGCACACTCCGCGGATCTGACGATCCGCTCTGAGCGAGGCTAACCGGGAAGGAACTTCCGCCGCGCTGTACCAATGAATGGCTTCGCGCGTTGCACCTTAACCCATCCCGTGCTATACTGTTGACCACAGTCAAGTATGACCGGAGTCATTTATGATCACAGAGCACGAAGAGCATCATGCATCCCGCTGGGACCGCCGCAAAGAACGCACGCGCCGCCGCCTGTTGGCCTCTGCCGAGCAGTTGTTTCGCACGCGCGGCTTCGACGAGACCACCGTTGAGGAGATCGCCGCCGCCGCAGACGTTGCCAAGGGCACGTTCTTCAACTACTTCGAGAACAAGGCCAGCCTGTTAGGCGCGCTGCTCTACACGCGGATGGACGAACTCCTGGCACATCCACCCGGCGCGGGCCAGCCGGCCCCAGAGCGCATCGACATGCTCTTCCAGGCGATGTGGGAGGAACTATCGCCCTATCAACACCTGATGCAGCGGATGCTCGCCCACACGATGGCCCACCCGCGCCGCGCCCCCGACCTCGGCGACACGCCCGGCGCCGTCCTCGCGGCCCTCGTGCGCGAAGGCCAGGCGCAAGGCCACTTCCGCGCCGACCTGGACGCCGACGTTGCCGGGATCATCCTCTCGTCGATCTTCTTCCGCCTGTGCCTGCAAGCCTGCCACACCGACGAAAGCGAAGCCTGTGGCCTGCACCGGATGCAGCAAGGTCTCGATGTGCTCTATCACGGCCTGATGACCGCGCCGTAACGATGCCTCACCTGAAAGCACCCTAAAAATCCGATTTTTTAGAGATTTGATACTATATGTAGATTTTCCGCGCGCGAATTTCATATAGGTAGTAGGTCGCGTGTGGAAAAATCGGATTTTTGGACTTTTTTTCAGAGGACTCAAAACTAACCCTGTGACAAGAAGAAGTTCCCGGTTGATTTCAAGTAAGGACACGGATTTACACGGAAAAACACGGATTTTTTAGGTTTTATCCGTGAAATCTGTGTTTATCCGTGTCCCAAACAGGGTGATTTTTGCGGTATTGCGATTTTTTAGAAACTTGATACGAGATGTAGATTTTCCGCGTGCGAATTTCATATATTTAGGTGGTCGCGTGTGGAAAAATCGGATTTTTGGGCTTTTTTCAGGAGAGCCATCTATACGCAAGCCATAGCTTTCAGCCATCAACCAATTTTCTGAGAAGGAGGAACCCCATGTTCAGAAGCCGCGCCGCAGACAATGTCCGCCCTAAAGTATTGGTGATCAACTACGCGCCCATCGTGCAGCCGACGAAGGGCAAGCGCCTGCACGAAGCCCGTAACTGGAACGACCCCCACAAGCTGACCGAGGGCTATATCCAGGATTTGATCGAATGTAGCGGGGGCTACGTCCGCTATAACATCGTGGAGACCATCGAAGTGGACGGTTTCCCGCCCAAAACCGACGGATTCCGCTACACCGCCGCATCGTATCAGCGCTGCTCCCAGGGACAGGAAGCCTGGCACGATCCCGACGCCGTGGACTACCCCGCCATCTTCCGCGAGTTCGACATCGAGCGGCGCATCAACAGCGACGCCATCGACGAGGTGTGGTTGTGGGGCTTCCCCTACGGCGGCTTCTGGGAATCGACGATGGCCGGGCGCGGCGCGTACTTCTGCAACTCGCCGGCGGTGCAGGGCATCAAGACCTCGCGCATCTTCGTGACGATGGGCTTCAATTATGAGCGCGGCGTCGGCGAGATGCTAGAGTGCTTCGGCCACCGCGTCGAATCCATCATGCGCCGCGTCTACGGCTCCTGGGAACAGAAACCCACCCACGCCTGGAACCGCTTCGCGCTCTACGACCAGGCCGCGCCGGGGCAGGCCGGCTGTGGCAACATCCACTTCGCGCCGAACAGCGAGCGCGATTACGACTGGGGCAACCCGCGCGAGGTGCTGAGCACCTGCGACGACTGGCTCGATTACCCGAATCTCACCGGCAAAGCGCGCCGGGTCAACTGCGAGACCTGGGGCAACGGCGATATCCGCGAGCACCACCGCTGGTGGCTGCGCCATCTCCCCCGCGCCGAGGGCCGCACCAGGGGCAAACTCAACAACTGGTGGGCCTACGCGGTGGACTTCAACCGCTTTGCGGAAAGTCGGTAGCGCGTTAGGCCAACACGCCGGCACTGCTCCCGGCAACGCAACCGCGCGCCGCCCGCATTTGTGATGCCCGTAAACGATGGTATCATGTAAGAAGTTCGCGCAAATTTAACACCTGTATACTCCGAGCCGCCTCCCTAAAGCTCGCGCTATGGGAGAAAGGCCGCTAGGGTGCGCGGGGAAACGCGCGTGCCTCCCGTATTTGGAAAGGAGACCTATGCACCGCTTCGCATTTCAAGTGGCGTCCTTTCCTGGACGCCACTTTTGCATGGCAGACTTCCGAAGTCTCCCAGACTTCGGAAGTCTGAGAGTGCCCGATGAAACGCTACTATTTCACCACCCGTGACTTGCTGATGATGGCCGCGCTGGCCGCGCTCGGCGGGATTGCCAGCACGTACCTCAGCGCGGTCGGCGCGTTCTTCCGCTCCATCCTCGGCTTTGCCGGGACGACGCAGTGGGCTGCCGGGATTCACGTCCTCTGGCTGACGCTGGCCGTCGGCCTCACCGGGAAGCTGGGGACGGGTACATTCACCGGCCTGCTCAAAGGCGCGGTCGAACTGCTCACCGGCAACCCGCACGGCGTCCTCGTCCTGCTGATCAACCTCGTCGCCGGGGTGATTATTGACGCGGTGTTCCTCCCCTTCCGCGAGAAAGACCGCCTGCCGGCTTACCTCGTCGCCGGGGGATTGGCCGCCGCCTCCAACGTCTTCGTCTTCCAACTCTTCGCCGCCCTCCCCGCTGACGTGCTGACCTACGGCGCGATGCTCCTCGTCGGCGGCGTGGCCGGGCTTTCTGGCGCGCTGTTCGCCGGAGTGCTGGCCCACGCGCTCCTCAACGCCCTGCGCCGCGCCGGCGCGATCAAAGACCGCGCGCCCGCCCCGCTGCCGCGATACGTCGCGCCCGTCTTCCTGACGCTTACCGCCGGGTTGACGCTCGGCCTGGGCGTCTACCTGCACGGCGCGTTGCGCGGCCCGGCAGTCATCCACATCGGCGGCGCGGTGGACGCGCCCTACGCTTATCCCGTTGCGCATGGCGACATCGCGCCCGCCGCCGCGCAAGGGACGCTGCACGGCGTCACCCGCGAGTTCACGGGCATCCCGCTGGCCGAGGTGGTGGCCCGCGCCGCTCCCGCCCCGCACGCGGAACTCGTCCTCATCACCGCCGCCGATGGCTACGCCTTCTTCGTGAGCATGGCCGAAGTGCGCGCCAATCCCGCGCTGCTGCTGGCCCCGCAGGGCGAGGGCGACGCCGCGACCTATAACCTGGTCGGCGCGGAGAACAGCAAGGCGTGGGTGCGCGGCGTGAGCCGCATCGAGGTGGTCGGCGCGGCCCCGTTGGAGATCACCGGCGCGCTGGCCGAACCCGCGCCCTTCGACGCGGACGCCTGGCAATTCGAGATGGATCGGGCGACGTTGGTGCTGGAGGGCGAAAGCCGCGCCGTCCAGGGCGCGCCGCTCGGCGCGATCCTCGCCGCGCAGCAGCCCGCCGCAGCCGCCGCCCGCGTCATCCTGCACACCCCCGGCGACCCCGTGACCCTGCCCCTGGCCGACGTGCTGGCCGATAGCGACATCCGCCTGTTCACCGTCATCGGCGAAGCCGGCGTCACCTACGCCGTCGCCCGGATGCAAGGCGCGGTCATCGCCCCCCGCGTCACCCGCATCGAGGTGCAGTAGTGCGTCACCCGTCACCCGTCACCCGTCACCCGTTGCCCCTCATCCACGTTTCCGACCTCACCTTCCGCTTCCAGGGCGCGCAGACCGAGGCCCTCCGCCGCGTCAACCTGAGCATCGCGCCGGGCGATTTTGTGGTGATCACCGGGCCATCGGGCAGCGGCAAGTCCACGCTGGCGCTGGCCCTCAGCGGCTACCTCTTCGCCCAATTCGACGGCGAGACCTCCGGCAGCGTCGTCATCGGCGGGATGGACGCCCGCGAGACCCCCATCTACGACCTGGCCGAGGTGGTCGGGCTGGTGCAGCAGAACCCGGAGGCGCAGTTCTGCACGCTCACCGCGCGGGATGAGGTGGCCTTCGGGCTGGAGAACCGCTGCCTGCCCCGCGCCGAGATCCGCGAGCGCATCGCCTGGGCGCTGGACGTGGTCGGCGCGCGCGAGCTGGAAGGCCGCGCCCTCGCCACGCTCTCCGGCGGCGAGAAGCAGAAGATCGCTATCGCCGCGATGCTGGCGGCCCGCCCGCAAGTGCTGATCTTCGACGAGCCGACCTCCAACCTCGACCCCGCCGCCACCGCCGACATCTTCGCCGCCATCGCCCGCATCCGCGCAGAATCGGGCGTCGCCGTCGTCGTCATCGAGCATAAAACCGACTACCTGCGCGCGTTTGCCCCGCGCTATCTCCGCGTGGCGGAGGGGGAACTGGCCGAAAGCGCGCCGCCGCCACCTGTGACGCTGCCCGCGTGCGCGCCGCCGCGCCACGTCAACGGGGCCGCGCCGCTGGCCGAGGTGCGCGGCCTCCACGCGGGGTACAATGGCCGCGCCGTCCTCCACGACGTGAGCCTGAGCATCGCGCCCGGCGAGTTCGTCGCGGTGATGGGCGACAACGGCGCGGGCAAGACGACGCTGCTCCGCTGTCTGCTCGGTCTGCTCAAGCCGCGCCAGGGCCACGTCACCATTTTGGGACAGGACACGCAGCGCGCGCCGGTCTCGCAACTGGCCCGCGAGGTGGGCTTCGTCTTCCAGAACCCCGACCATCAATTGTTCGCCGAGAGCGTCTGGGAGGAAGCGACCTTCGCGCCGCGCAACTTCGGCGCGCTGGATGAGGCCGCCGTGTCCCGCGTCGAGGCGTTGCTCGCGCAGAGCGGGCTGGCCCACCGCCGCGCCGAGCACCCGTACCGCCTCAGCTACGGGCAGAAGCGCCGCCTGAATCTGGCCTCTATCCTCAGCTACGCGCCCCGGCTGCTGCTGCTGGATGAAATCCTCATCGGCCAAGACCCGGAGAACGCCGAGTTTCTGTTGAGCGTGCTGCGGGAACGCGCCGCTGCGGGCAGCGCGGTGGTGATGATCAACCACAGCCTCGAAGCCACCCGCCGCTACGCCGACCGCCTGCTCTTCTTCGCGGGGGGGCGGCTGATTGTGGACGCGCCCACCGACGCGGCCTTCGCGGAACTGCGCGCGCGGGGATGGCGGCATTATGCACCGGAGGCGGGCGCGTGAAACACCACATCACTTACCATCCCGGCGAAACGCTGTTGCACCGGCTGCATCCGCTGGTCAAGGCCGGCTGGCTGTTCCTGCTGACGGCGGCGCTGTTCATCGCGCCCGCGCCCGGCTGGATTTGGGCACTGGTACTGCTGGCGCTGGCCGCGTTCCGCCTGGGCCGCTTGCCGCTGCTGCGCCTGCGGGGAACGCGCACCCTCGCGCTGACGGCGCTCGTCCTGGGCGGGCTGCACCTGCTCTTCAACCGCTCCGGCGACGCGCTGGCGACCCTCGGCCCGGTCACGCTCACCCGCGACGGCCTCGCGGCGGGCCTGCTCATCTCCGGGCGCTTCCTCGCCGTCGTGCTGATGAGCTACCTCTTCGTCCTCACCACCGATCCCAACGCCCTGGCCTACGCGCTGATGCGGGCCGGGCTGCCCTACCGCTACGGCTTTACCCTCATCACCGCCCTGCGCCTCGTCCCCATCTTTGAAGAGGAGGCGCGCATCGTCTACGAAGCGCAACTGGCGCGCGGCCTGCGCTACGACACCGGGTTTCAAGAAACCCGCGATCCCCGGCGCTTTCTGCGGATGACGCGGCAATACTTCCTGCCGCTGCTCGTCTCGGCGCTCGGCAAAGTGGACGCGCTCGCCGTCTCGATGGAGGGCCGCTGCTTCGGCAAACATCCCCGCCGTACCTTCTTGCGCGAGGTGGGAATGGGGCGCGGGGATTACGTCGCGCTGGCGGTTTTGGGGATGGCGTTGGCGGCAATCGTGCTGATATGAGGCGTCAAACGTAAAACGTGAAACGTCAAGGGCCGTTGACGTTTGACGTTTGACGTTTTACATTTCACTTTCATAACCCTTTCTAAGGAGGACTAGGATGAAAACCCGAAGTATCGTGTTGTTGCTGGTTGTGGGCCTGTTGGCCGCGGTGTTGACCGCCTGTGGCGGGAGAACACCCAATGTAGATTGGTATTTGCAGGTCACGGGGGATGTGGGCGCGCCGCTCACGGTGAGTTATCAGGAGTTGACCGTAATGCGGCAGGTGGATTTGACCGATATCCTGATGGAAAAATCGCTCGGTGATGACGTGATCACGTCGTGGAGCGGTGTGCCGGTGGCCGACTTGCTGGCGCAAGCCGGCGTGAGCGATTACGCCACCATCACCGCCGTCGCCGAGGATGGTTATGCCGTCGAGATTCCGCGTGAGGAACTACAAGACGCTATCGTGGCGTTACAGCGCGACGGCGAATGGATTCCCAACGTGGCCGACGAGGACGGCATGGGGCCGATTCGCCTGGTCAGCCCGGACACTCCGGCGAGCCGGTGGGTCTTCCAGTTGCAGGAGTTGCGGGTCAGCGCCGCCGCGCCCGAAGCTGACGTGACCGAGCCACCGCCCGTCGCCGAAGAAACGCCTCCTCCAACGGAGGAAGCTCCCCCGGAGGAGGTCGCCCTGGACGGCGAGACGTTGCTGAACGAACGCTGCGCCGGCTGTCACGCGCTGGCCCGCACCACCTCGGCGCAGAAGACAGAGTCCGAGTGGGATCAGACCGTCACCCGGATGGTGAACCTCGGCGCGAATCTGACCGTTGCAGAGCAGGAGATTCTGGTGCGGTTCTTGGCGGAGACTTACGGGCCGTAATCCCCGAACTTCCCAGGTAACAGCTCAGTTTTGTGGGCAACCCGCTCAAAAATAGCAATACCGCAAAAGTCACCCTGTTTGGGACACGGATGAACACAGATTTCACGGATAAAACCCCAAAAAATTCGTGTTTTTCCGTGTAAATCCGTGTCCTTGCTTGAAATCAACCGGGGGCTTCTTCTTGTCATAGGGTTAGTTTTGCGCTACTGCCAAAAATAGCTGGAAGTCCCCGTCTCGGGGACGGCTCAAGCGAGTACTCCGGTCTAGCCGCCCCCGGGGACGGGGGCTTGGAGCGTGCTCATAAGACTGAGCTTGCCTTCCCAGAACCAAGACAGGCCCGATCAATTGATCGGGCCTGTTTTTTGTGCGTTGCCGCCTCTACCGTTCGGGGATTTTGCCCGCGGCTTTGCGCTCGGCGATGACCTCTTCGGCGATGCTGTTGGGCACGACCTCGTAACGCTTGAACTCCAGCGTGAAGGTGCCGCGCCCCTGGGTCATGCTGCGCAGGTCGGTGGCGTAGCCGCGCGCTTCGGATAGCGGCACCTCGCCCTCGATGTTGCGCAACTGCCCCCGGACGCGCATCTCGCCCACTAGCCCGCGCCGTCGGCCCACATCAGCCACGACATTGCCCAGGTATTCCTCCGGTACGTTGATGTCGAGACGCATAATCGGTTCCAGCAGCGTGGGACGGGCCGCGCGTACCAGACGCCGTGCCGCCATCCCCCCGGCAATCTCGAAATCCATCGTGGCGGAATCCACCTCGTGATAGCGCCCGTCCAGCAGCGTGACCTTGACATCCTGCACCGAGAATCCGGCGATGACGCCCTGGTTCAGCGCGTAGCGCAGCCCTAACTCCGTCGGACGCCAGAACTCGCGGGGCAGTTCCGCCGGGGGGGCCTTGCTGATAAAGAGTACGCCGTCCACAGCCTCCTCAAGCTCGTCTTCCGGCAGCGGCTCGATACGCATCTCCACCTCGGCATAGTGCCCGTGCCCGCCCGTCTGTTTCTTGTACGTTGTGACCACGTCCACGGCCTGTTGTACCGTCTCTCGATAGGAGACCTGCGGCGGGCTGACGTTGGGAATCAGTCCAAACTCGGTGCGCAGCCGGTCGATGGTCACATCCAGGTGCAACTCCCCCATCCCGGCCAGGGTCAACTCCCCGGTTTCGGAATCCACCTTTTGGATTAACGTGGGGTCTTCATTGCACAGCCGTGCCACAGCCTGATGCAACTTCTCGCGCGCTTTGGTGCTCTGGGGCGAAAGGGCTACCGCGATCACCGGCGCGGGGAACTTGAAGCGTTCTAACATAATGGGATGCTCCGGATCGCACAGCGTGTCGCCCGTGATGGCGTTCTTGACGCCGACCAGGGCCACCACGTCACTGGCCGCCATCCAATCGACTTGCTCTCGGCGGCTGGCGTGCATCCGGTAGATGCGGCCTACGCGCTCCGTCTCGCCAGTGCGGGGATTGTACAGTAAGTCCCCCGCCTCCACGCGCCCGGAGAAGACGCGCACCCAGGTGAGGTGGCCGACGTGCGGGTCGGTCACGATCTTGAAGGCGGACGCGCAGAAGGGGGCAGTTGTGGCGTGCTCGCGCGTCACAGTCTCGTCCTCGCCCAGGGGATAGAAGCCCGCGATGGGGGCCTTGTCCACCGGTGCGGGCAGGTAATCGATCACGGCGTCCAGCAGCGGTTGCACGCCGACGCGGTTACGGGACGCGCCACACAGCACGGGGACGATGTCGCCGGCGATGACGGCTTGCCGCAACCCGGCTCGCAACTCGTCCACGGGAATCTCCTCGCCTTCGAGGCGGCGCATCAGCAGATCGTCGTCGGTTTCGCAGATGCTATCGACGAGGCGCTCGCGGGCCGCCGCGACGGATGCTGCCATCTCGGCGGGGATGGGGGCCACGGTCGGCTCCTCTGCGCCATCCTCCCACAGCAACGCCTGCTCATCGAGCAAGTCCACCACGCCCCGGAAATCGTCCTCAATGCCGACGGGCAATTCCAGCGGCACCGCGTTCGGCGTGAGGCGGTCGCCCACCTCGCCGAGCACGCGCGGGAAATCGGCCCCGGTGCGGTCGAGCTTGTTCACGAAAATCAGACGCGGCAGGCGCTCATTGTCGGCGTGCATCCAGACCGCCTCGGTTTGCGGCTCGACGCCGCCCACGCCGCAGAGGATGATCACCGCGCCATCGATGACGCGGATGGAGCGCACCACCTCGGCGGTGAAGTCGATGTGGCCGGGGGTGTCGATGATGTTGACGCGGTTCCCCTTCCAGTGGCAGGCTGTAGCGGCGGACATAATGGTGATGCCGCGCTCGCGCTCCTGCTGCATAAAGTCCATCTGCGTGTTGCCATCGTCGATGTTCCCGGCGCGGTGAATCCGCCCGGTGAAGTATAAAATCGACTCGGTGGTCGTCGTTTTACCGGCATCCACGTGGGCAAAAATCCCAATGATGCGTACATTCGTAATAGGTGCTTCTTTTTTCTTAGCCAAAATTCCCCCTAACCGACTCCACGCCCAGGCGGAGTTCGTCAAAAAAATAGCTCTAAATGATTTGACTCTACTGAAAGAACCCTAAAAAATCAGATTTTTAGAAACGTGATACTACAGATAGATTTTTCGCGTGCGAATTTCATATAAGTAGTAGATCGCGTGTGGAAAAATCAGATTTTTAGACTTTTTTCAGGGGCCTCATGATTTCAGGCAGCAAAAAACCCCGAGCTGTGGGGCCCGAGGCGTCTCAGACACTCTCGCTACGTCTCAAACTGAGGTTATTGTAACACAAATGGCCTTCACGTCAAACGTGGAACGTGAAACGTCATGTATGAAATGTCAAACGTCAAACGTCAAGGGGCTGATGCGTTTTGTGTCGGAAGGGTCTGTTCACGCAATACGCAACACTTTAGTTTTGTGAGCAACCCGCTCAAAAATAGCTCGAAGTCCCCGTCTCGGGGACGGCTCAAGCGAACACTACTGGTCTAGCCGCCCCCGGGGACGGGGGCTTGGAGCGTGCTCAGAAAACCGATCAGTTACCGCACCACGCAACAACAAGAGGGCACTCCCGGTAGGAGCGCCCTCTTGCGCGGAAACGGACTTCAAACGTTACAGGTTCAGGTTGGGGAACGCGGCCATCCCGGCGAAGACGCCCTGCGGGCCGAGTTGTTCTTCGATGCGTAGAAGTTGGTTGTACTTAGCGACCCGGTCGGAGCGGGCGGGCGCGCCGGTCTTGATCTGGCCCGTGTTCAGCGCGACGGCCAGGTCGGCGATGGTGGCGTCCTCGGTCTCGCCGGAGCGGTGGGAGGTCACGGCGGTCCAGCCGTGCTTGTGCGCCATCCGCACGGCGGCGGTGGTCTCGGTCAGCGTGCCGATCTGGTTCAGCTTGATGAGCACGGAGTTGGCGGCCTTCTCGCGGATGCCGCGCATAATGTACTCCGTGTTGGTCACGAGCAAGTCATCGCCCATAATCTGGATTTTGTCACCCAGACGCGCCATCATCAGCTTGAAACCATCCCAGTCATTCTCATCCAGGCCATCTTCGATGCTGATGATGGGGTATTTCTCGACCCAGGCGGCGTAAAATTCGACCATTTCCTCGCTGCTGAGGACGCGGCCTTCCTTCTTGAGATGATACTTGCCGTCTTCGTAAACCTCAGAGGCGGCGGGATCCATCGCAATCCAGATGTCCTTGCCCGGTTCGTACCCGGCCTTCTGCACCGCTTCCAGAATCACCTCGATGGCCTCTTCGTTGGTTTTGAGGCTCGGCGCGAAGCCGCCCTCATCGCCCACGCCCACGCCGTAGCCCTTGCCTTTGAGCACCTTCTTGAGCGTGTGATAGGTCTCCGCGCCCCAGCGCAGCGCCTCGGAGAACGAGGGCGCGCCCACGGGCATAACCATAAACTCCTGGAGATCGGGGCCGTCCACGGCGTGCTTCCCGCCATTGAGAATGTTCATCATGGGGACGGGCAGCATGTGCGCGTAGGTGCCGCCGATGTAGCGATAGAGGGGCAGGTCGAGATAATTTGCCGCGGCCTTCGCCACCGCCAGCGAAACGCCCAGGATGGCGTTCGCGCCCAGGTTGGCCTTATTGGGCGTGCCATCGAGGGCGATCATCATCTCGTCAATGCCCATCTGATCCAGCACTTCCCAGCCGATCAACTCGTCGGCAATCGGGCCGTTGACGTTATCGACGGCTTTGAGGACACCCTTGCCGCCGTAATAATCCGCGTCACCATCGCGCATCTCCAGCGCCTCGTGGACGCCGGTGGACGCGCCGGAAGGCACCACCGCGCGGCCCGAAGAGCCGTCGGCAACCAAAACCTCCACCTCGACGGTGGGGTTCCCCCGCGAATCCAGCACCTGGCGGGCGATAATATCTTCAATATAGGACATAGTAACCTCCTGAACGGTTGTGCAAGGAATAGTAGGCCAGCGTTATGCTGAGACCAATAGCATGATATATCAAAGAGGGCAGAGGGCAAATGCCCTCGCGCCTCAGTCGTAGGGACGCTCGCCCAACGTCAGGGATACCTCGCGCTGCCGCCCATCCCGGATCACCCTCAGCGTGACGGTCTCATCGGGGCGGAAGCGGATGAGCGCAGCGACCAGTTCCTCGAAGCTGCGCACGGGCCACTCGTCCATCGCCACGATCACGTCGCCGCCAACGGGCAGGGATTGCCCATCGACGGTCACGGTCTCGCGGGTGCCGCGCAACCGCGCCGCTTCTGCCGGGCTGCCGGGCGACACCTGGATCACCTGCACGCCCTGCGTGTCCGTGTCCAGCCCCATCGCCGAAGCCATGTCGGCAGTCAGCGTCGTCCCGCTGATGCCGATCCAGGCGTGAGTGTACCGCCCCTCGGTGATGAGCACGGGCACCACGTCCATCACAATATCCGCCGGAACAGCGAAGCCGATTCCCACCGACGCCTCCACCGGCGAGATGATGGCCGTGGTCACGCCGATGACCTCGCCCCGGTCGTTGAGCAGCACGCCGCCGGAGTTGCCGGGATTGATGGGCGCGTCGGTCTGGATGATGTCGGGGATGGAGTAGACCGCGCCGCGCCGCGCCATCGACTCCGCCGGCAGGGAGCGGCCCAACGCGCTGACGAAGCCCACCGTCATCGTGTTTTGCAGGCCGAAGGGGTTGCCCAACGCTACCACGAGTTGCCCCACCCGCACGTCCGCCGACCCGCCCATCCGCACCGGGACCAGGCGTTCCGCCGCCACATCGACGCGCAACACGGCCAGATCGCTATCGGGGTCTGAGCCGATCAATTCCGCATCGACGGTGCGCCCGTCGTGGAATTGCACGACGATGCGCGAGGCATTTTCCACGACGTGGTAGTTGGTCACGAGATGCCCCTCCTGATCCCACACAAACCCGGACCCGGAGCCGCGCCGGTATTGCTCTCTGGGAAACTCGAACTGGAACATATCATCATCCGGGAGCAGCGTGCCCTGCCGCACCACCTGGATGCTGACCACCGAGGGGTTGACCCGGTCATACAGGCCCACCAGCGTCGTTTCGAGTTCGGCCAAGACCGCGCCCCGCGTGATCTCGATGGGCGGGGGCGTTGGCGTCGTGGGCATTGTAACCCGCACCTCCGCCACCTCTGGCGGTGACGTCGCCGCCAGCATCGCTTCCAGAAACCTACAGCCCGGCAAAATCAGCAGAGCCGCCACCACCAACACTATCCTATACCCCTTGTTTTGCATTGTGAACCTCCATCACAGTATTGCGACACTTCCCGTATCCGTGGCGTTGCCCGACGAGAAGTGTCAAGATATTCCTTAATCAGCCAATGCGCAAAATGAACCCGGCCTTTTCCCGCTGGGGCGATTTCGCACACATCTTTAAGGATAGCTGAGGATGGCATGAAAGCAAGCGCGGGTTTGGGACGCGGGCTTGGAGCGTGTTCATCTCCACAGTAGCCGCGCTCCCCAAAAAACAACAAAACGTCAAACGCATAGCAGCGTGCGTTTGACGTTTCGACACGCTCCCCGCCTGGGGGACGCGCGAGGGGGTCTGGTTAGCTGCGCCGCTCTCTCCTGCGCCGCTGGAACAGCTTGCGCAGTTCATCGGCGATGAAGATGGAGCTGGAGACCAGCACGATCAGGCCCCAATCTGCCAGTTGTAGCGCCTCGGTGCCAAGCGCGGTCTGCAACAGCGGAACTCTGGTCGCCATGATTTGCAGCACCACGGAGATGGCGATGGCGCCGATGAGGTAGGGATTGGAGAATATGCCGATCTGGAACAGGGATTGTTGCCGCGAGCGCACGTTGAGCGCGTTGAAGACCTGGTACATTGCCAGGGTGGTGAAGGCAATCGTCTGCGCGCGGATTAACTCGCCGTTGGCGAGGGTGCGTCCGAACATCCACAGCACCCCGACGGCCATAAAAAGCGCCACGTAGAGGGTGTTCAGGAGGATTTCGCGGTTGATGACGCGGGCATTGGCCGGGCGCGGCGGCTCTTCCATCACATCGCCCTCTTTCGCTTCGAGCGCGATGGTGACATCCAGCAGGCCATCGGTCACCAGATTGACCCACAGGATTTGCACCGGATTGAAAATCAGCCGCCCCACCGGGAAGATGACGATGGAGGTGAGGATGGTGAGGATTTCGCCGAAGTTGGTGGCGATCAGGTACTTGACCACCTTGCGCACGTTCTGGAAAACGACGCGCCCCTCTTCCACCGCGTTGACGATGCTGGCGAAGTTGTCATCGGCCAGCACCATCTCGGCGGTCTCCTTCGTCACGTCCGTACCGGTGATGCCCATCGCCACGCCGATTTGCGCGGCCTGGAGCGCGGGCGCGTCGTTCACGCCGTCGCCCGTCATCGCCACGACGTGGCCCTGGCGTTGCAGCCCCTCAACAATGCGATGCTTGTGCTCCGGGGCCACGCGGGCGAAGACGGCGACTTTATCCAGGGCCGCGTTCAGTTCCGCTTCGTCCATGTGATCCAGTTCTCCGCCGGTTATCACCACGCCGTCGTCAAAGAGGATGCCCACCTGCTCGGCGATGGCCGCCCCGGTGACTTTGTGATCGCCGGTCGCCATGATGACGCGGATGCCGGCGCGCTTGCAGCGATCTACAGCTTCCGGCACCTCGTCACGCGGCGGATCCATCATCCCCACCAGCCCCACGAAGATCAGGTCGGCTTCATGCCCATACTCCAACGCCTCTTTGAAGGCTTGCACCTCGTCCGGCGCGATGATCTGGTAGGCCAGGCCCAGTATTCGCAGGGCCGCGCTCGCCATCCGGTAGTTTTCACTGTGGATGAACTCGCGATCCTCTTCCAGCATATCGCGGGGTTGGCTGTTCTCCACGATCTGCGGGCAACGCTCCAGAATCGTCTCCGGGGCCCCTTTGACCAAGACCCAGACCTGGCCTTCCTGGCCCTCGTGGAACGTGACCATAAACTTGGTATCGGAGCTAAAGGGCAACTCGTCGATGCGGTGCATCCGCGATTCCAGCGCGTCTTTGTGATACCCGGCCTTCGTCGCGGCCACTACGAGTGCGCCTTCGGTGGGATCGCCACGAATCTCCCAGGTGAGGTTGCTTGTTTCGCACGGATGTTGCGTGAGCCGGGCGTCGTTGCACAGCGCGCCGATGTGCAAGGCTAACCGGACATCGGGGGTGCCGGTGGGGTCGTAACGTTCGCCATCCCGCTCAAAATGACCGTAGGGGGCAAACCCACCCCCGGTAATGTGAATGGTCTTGCCATCGGCCATAAGCTGTTGCACCGTCATCTGGTTGCTGGTAAGCGTGCCGGTCTTGTCGGTGCAGATCACGGTTGCCGCGCCCAGGGTATCCACCGCCGGGAGTTTGCGGATGATGGCGTTGCGTTTCGCCATCCGGCTGACGCCCACCGCTAGGGTAATGCTCATCACCGCCGGCAAGCCTTCGGGGATCGCCGAGACTGCGGAGGCTAACGCGAAGAGGAAGACCTCTTCCAACCCCATCCCCCGGAGGACGCCCAACAACACCGTCAAAGTCGACGCGGCCAGGGCAAAGAACCCCAGGTGCTTGCCCAGTTCCCGCGTCTGTTGCTGCAAGGGCGATTCCGCCTTCTCCGTCTCCTCGATCAGGGTGGCGATTTTGCCCATCTCGGTCTGTTTGCCGGTGGCGTAGACGATGGCCCGCCCGCGCCCGTTGGTGACGATGGTGCCGCCGTAGATCAGGTTCTTGCGCTCGCCGAGCGCCAACTCCTTCTCTTCCAGCGGGGTGGTGATCTTGCGCACGCCGAGCGACTCGCCCGTCAGCATCGCCTCTTGCACTTCGAGGTTCACCGCTTCCAACAGCCGGGCGTCGGCGGGGACTTTGCTGCCCGCGTCGAGCAGGATGATGTCGCCCGGCACAATTTCGGATGTGGGGATGCTCTGCTCAACGCACTCCCCCATCTCCGCCGTTTCGCGGATCACCTCGGCCTCTGGCGCGGCCTGCTCCTTGAGCGCCTCCAGCGCGCGCTCGGCCTGGTACTCCTGGAAAAAGCCGATGAGCGAGTTGACGATGATCACCACCGCGATGACGATGGCATCCGCCGTTTTGCCGGCGAGCAGGGAAATCCCCGCCGCCGCGATAAGCACAAAGACTAGCGGATTCTTGATCTGCGCCCACAAGATCGCCAGTTTGCTGATCTTTTGGGAGCTTTCGATGATGTTGGGACCGAACTCCGCCAGGCGGCGCTCCACCTCGGCCTCTTGTAAGCCACTATCCCTGGCGTTCAGCGCGGTGAACGTTTCCTCTATGCTGAGGGTATGATATGGATACCGGGTATCTTCTGCCATGTAATCTCCTGTGGTTAATGAAAGGGATGTGTTTCAGGGGGCTGGCCTGGCATCATGGTCAGCGGTGAGACGCTAATAACGCGAAACGTCAAATGCACTGGCAACGCGCATTTGACGTTTAGAGACATACTAGAAACGGGTTCCCCGCTCTCTAACTACACGCTGGATCATTCGTCTTGGTAATCTTGCTTGCGCCGCTGGAACAACTTGCGCAACTCATCGGCGATGAAGATGGAACTGGAAACCAGCACAATCAGGCCCCAATCCGCCAGTTGCAGCGCCTCGGTGCCGAGCGCGGTCTGCAATAGCGGGACGTTGGTCGCCAGGAATTGCAGCATCATCGAGATGACGATAGCGCCGATGAGATAGCGATTGGAGAAGAGACCGAGCTGGAACAGGGATTGCCGCCGCGAGCGCACGTTCAGCGCGTTGAAGACCTGGTACATCGCCAGGGTCGTGAAGGCAATCGTCTGCGCGCGGATTAACTCGCCGTCGGCGTTGGCGCGTCCGAACATCCAGAGCACCCCGACGGCCATAAAGATCGCCACGTAGATGGTGTTCAGGAGGATGGCGCGGTTGATGATGCGGGCATCTGTCTTGCGCGGCGGGGCCTCCATCACGTCGCCCTCTTTCGCTTCGAGCGCGATGGTGATGTCCAGCAGGCCATCCGTCACCAGATTGACCCACAGGATTTGCACCGGGTTGAAAATCAGCCGCCCCACCGGGAAGATGACGATGGAGGCGAGGATGGTGAGGATTTCGCCGAAGTTGGTAGCGATCAGGTACTTGACCACCTTGCGCACGTTCTGGAAGACCACGCGCCCCTCTTCCACCGCGTTGACGATGCTGGTGAAGTTGTCGTCCGTCAGCACCATCTCGGCGGTCTCTTTGGTCACGTCCGTGCCGGTGATGCCCATCGCCACGCCGATTTGCGCGGCTTGCAGCGCGGGGGCGTCATTCACGCCATCGCCCGTCATCGCCACGACGTGGCCCTGGCGTTGCAACGACGCCACGATGCGGTGCTTGTGCTCCGGCGACACGCGGGCGAAGACAGCGACTTTATCCAGGGCCGCGTCCAACTCCGCGTCGTCCAGGTGCTCCAACTCGCCGCCGGTCATCACCTTGCCGTCGTCAAAGAGGATGCCCACCTGCTCGGCGATGGCCGCCCCGGTGACTTTGTGATCGCCGGTTGCCATGATGACGCGGATACCGGCGCGTTTGCAGCGCTCCACAGCTTCGAATACCTCGTCACGCGGCGGATCGATCATCCCCGTCAGCGCGACAAAAATCAGGTCAGCTTCGTGCCCGTATTCCAACGCCTCTTTGAAGGCTTGCACCTCGTCGGGCGCGATAATCTGATACGCTAACCCAAGCACCCGCAGGGCCTCGCTCGCCATCCGGTAGTTTTCGTCGTGAAGGAATTCGTGATCCTCCTCGGTCATTTTCCGGGGTTGGCTGTTCTCCACGATCTGCGGGCAGCGCTCCAGAATGGTCTCCGGCGCCCCTTTGACAAAGACCCAGACCTGGCCTTCTTTACCCTCGTGGAACGTGACCATGAACTTGGTGTCGGAGCTAAAGGGCAACTCGTCAATGCGGTGCATCCGCGATTCCAGCGCGTCTTTGTGATACCCGGCCTTCGTCGCGGCCACCACGAGCGCGCCCTCGGTGGGATCGCCGCGAATCTCCCAGACAGGCTCACCTTCTTCATATTCATGGCGCGTGAGCCGGGCGTCGTTGCACAGCGCGCCGATTTGCAAGGCTAACCGCAGGTCGGGCGTGCCGGTGGGATCGTAACGCTCGCCATCCCGCTCAAACCAGCCCTGGGGATTGAACCCGGTCCCCGTGACGTGGACGGTCTTGCCATCCACCATAATCTGCCGCACCGTCATTTGATTGCTGGTGAGCGTGCCGGTCTTGTCGGTACAGATGACGGTCGCCGCGCCCAGGGTATCCACCGCCGCGAGTTTGCGGATGATGGCGTTGCGTTTCGCCATCCGGCTGACGCCCACCGCCAGCGTAATGCTCATCACCGCCGGCAACCCCGCCGGCACCGCCGAGACCGCTGAAGCTAACGCGAAGAGGAAGATCTCTTCCAGACCCATCCCCCGTAGCACGCCGAGCATAACGGTGAGCAGCGCGGCCACCAGCGCGAAGATGCCCAACTTCTTCCCCAGATCGCGGGTTTGTTGCTGCAAAGGCGATTCCGCCTTCTCCGTCTCCTCGATCAAGGTGGCGATTTTGCCCATCTCCGTGCGCGCCCCGGTCGCGTACACCAAAGCCCGCCCGCGCCCGTTGGTGATGATGGTGCCACCATAGAGCAGGTTCGTGCGCTCGGCGAGCGCCAGGTCTTCCCCCTCCAGCGGCTCGATGGTCTTGCGCACGCTGACCGATTCGCCCGTCAGCATCGCCTCTTCTACTTCGAGGTTCACCGCTTCCAACAGCCGGGCGTCGGCGGGGACTTTGCTGCCCGCGTCGAGCAGGATGATGTCGCCGGGCACAATTTTGGCTGCGGGGATGCGCTGCTCGATGCAATCCCCGACATCCGCAGACTCGCGGATCACCTCGGCTTCTGGCGCGGCTTGCTCCTTGAGCGCTTCCAGCGCGTGCTCGGCCTGATATTCCTGGAAGAAGCCGATCAGTGTGTTGACGACGATGACCAGGCCGATGACGACCGCGTCCACAGTCTTGCCGGCGATCAAGGAAATCCCCGCCGCTACGATTAACGCGAAGACCAGCGGGCTTTTCAAATGCGCTAACAAGATCGCCAGTTTGCTAACCTCGTGGGTGCTTTCGATGACGTTCTGGCCGTACTCCTCCAAACGGCGCTCTACCTCGGCCTCTTGTAAGCCGCAATCCCTGGCGTTCAGCGCCTCGAACGCCGCCTCTATGCTGAGGGTATGATATAAACGTTGATTATCTTCTGTCATAGTGATCTCCTGCAACTAATCAAGGGGTATTTCGTCTCTGTCTCTTATGTACAATTCCCGTATCTTTTCAATAACTTGGGGTAGAGACCTGTCAGGTTTTAGAAACCTGACAGGTCTGGGAAAATTCCCTGGATGCTCGCGTAGAGCCGCTTCTCAATTCAACGTCCTTAAGGGAGTTATTTATGACTCCCCTGAAAAAGGTCAAAAATCCGATTTTTCCACACGCGACCTACTACCTATATGAACTTCGCACGCGGAAAATCTATCTGTAGTATCACGTTTCTAAAAAATCGGATTTTTTAGGATTCTTTCAGGAGAGTCATTTATGCCACACCGCACTATTCTAATGCCTTTGTGGAATTTGGGCAAACGCACGCAGGCGGCGGCTTCGTTGGGCGTGGCGGCCTTACAGAAGCAGTTCCCACAT
>SLSP01000042.1 GCA_007130345.1 Thermoflexales bacterium | reverse complement strand
TAACGTGACTTCGGGGAGCAGGGCGGGGCGGGTGGCGGTGATGGGCGTGCCGGACATATTCCACAGCACATCGATGCGGCCGTGGGGCGTCCCATAGAAGGTGATGCGCCGCGCGGGATTGCCGAACGGCCCGGCCACCTGATTTTCGCCGTGAAGGTACGTCGCGGCGACCTGGTAGCTGACGTAAGCCGGGCGCGGGGTCAGGTCGTTGCGCATCAAGCCGAAGTTTTCGTGCATATACTCGTCGTGCATACGGAAGAAGAAGAACTTCTCGATGCCGACGGCGCGCGCTCCGGCGTAAGCCTGGATCACGTAGGCGGCGGCCTCTTCGATGGTGGCGGTGTAGTTGTAGGGCACGCCGGGATTGGTGGGGTGCTCATCCCATAGCGGCACGCCGGTCTCTGTGAGCCAGATCGGGCGCGGGCCGACGCGGCTGCGCATAGTGTCCTGGATCGACGCGGCGATGGGGCCGATGTGGTAGACGCTGCTGTAGAGGTGCAGGGACATCACGTCGAAGAAGTGGTTGTGGGCGGCGGCCCCCTCTAGCGTGGCGAGCGCGTCCAGCACGTCGATGTAGTACGTGGGATTGCTCCAGTAGGCCAATCCGCCGAAGAGCACGGTGGCGTCGGGGTTGGCGGCTTTGGCGGCCTGGTAGCCCACCTTGAGCAACTGCGCGAATTCCTCTACGGTGCCGCTCCAGAAGATGTTGCCCAGGTCGGGTTCGTTCCAGATCTCCCACACATCCACGCGGCCCTTGAAGTGCGTGACCGTCTGGTAAACGTAGTTGCCCCAGGCGTTATCAGGATGATCCCAGGGCAGATGGAGGTTATCCGGAGGACATGGTCGCCACCAGAGATCGGCCAGCGGGCTGGCGGTTAGCGGATGCGCGGCCAGGGGATGCGCGGTTAGCGGGTGTCCCGGCGGCATCGTGGTGGGCAACCGGCGTTGCACGGGGCAGCGCGAGGTGGCCCACGCCGCTGTCGATCCCAGGATGCCGACGATGTCGATGTCGTGCTCCAGATCGAGGTTGACGACATTGTCGTGCGGGCCGAAGCGGAAGACGCCGGGCGTGCTTTCAATCACGTTCCAGCGGAAGTCGAAGCGGTCCCAGCGCGAGCCGGCGGCGTAGGCGTAGGGCGAGAGGGCTTCGCCGGCGGTCTCGTAGAAGCTGTAGCATGTGCCCATGCTCCCGCCGGCGGTGGTGACGGGAGGGAGCGGTTCGGGCGGGGCGGCGCGCAGGTTGCTCCGCACCATTCCCAACAGACAGATGAGAATCAGCGTGGCGTGCCAGAACTTCACCCAGAGGGTGCGCGCGGGCTGTGTGTGTAGGTTCATTGCGGTGTCCTTTTGAGCATGTGATTTTGGGGATTTGTCAGGCGTGAAACGTGAGGCGTCATGCTTCAAACGTCAAAATTGTGCGACGATACGCTTCTGATTCTGAAGTGGTAGTCCAAGCGTATAGTTTCACGTTTGACGCCTGACGGTTGACGATTCCCCTGTATGATTTTACCATAACGCGCGAGGTGTGCAGCGTGTGGGGGAGATGGCGGTTCCGGGCCTTGCGTTTTTTTACGACCTTTATAAAATTAGGAGGAGTCCTTAATTTCGAGTGCCAGAGGTTAAATATATGACACATATCATGGTAGTTGATCCCAATGAAGCGTTTGCCACGTTGTTATCTGAGGAGTTAAAGCATCAGGGCTATGATGTCGCGATGTGTTTGACGGCTGCCGATGCGCTGGCTTCGGCAGAGAAGCGGATGCCGGATATGGCGCTGGTGGATATGGCGTTGGATGACCCGGATGCTATCAGTCTGGCGCAGCAATTGCGCGAGGTTGACGGCAATGTGCGTTTGATGCTCATTCCGTTGATGGGAGAGCAGTTGGCCCCCGAGGAGGCCGCGATCTCCGTGCAGGGGATTCTGCCCAAACCCTTCTTCCTCCCGGAGTTGCCCGAACGCATCGAAGCAGCGTTGCAGATCCCGCTGGATGAGGGCCTGGAGGCCAATGTCGATGAGAGCGGCGAGGCAACCGGAGTGCCGGAGCCGGAATCTGCGGAGGAAGACGAGTTAGTCTTTATGGAAGAGGCGGATGTCCAAGCCGAAGTCCAAGCCGAAGCCGAAGTCCAGCCGGAGGCGAAGATAGCATCGGAGCCGGAACCGGCGCGCGAAGCCGATGAAGTCAGCATCTCCGCAGCGGATATGGAAGAGGGCGGGCTGTCTTACGATGCGTTCACCCGCAATCGTACCCGCGTGGAGAGCGCGATGAGCACGTTGGCGCAAGAGGCCGGCGCGGATGCTGTGTTGCTCACGTTCGGCGGTGGCCTGTTGACCTGGGTGGGCGGCCTGGAACGCGGCGAGGTCGAGTCCATCTCCAGGGCTGTGGTCCACGGCTGGCGCACGTCTGCTGAAGTGGCGCGCATCCTGGGGCGCGAGCAAGAGCGTTTCGAGCAGAGTATTACCGGCGGGGATTATATGTTGTACGCTTTGAGCGTTGAGGTAAACGCGATTATGGCTGTGGTGGTGCGCGGCGCAGCGCCTTTGGGCCTGTTGCGCCACCGCGCGCGCTCGACGGTAGAGAAGATTGCCCGGCTCTGCGTGCGCTAGGAGAGTGTGCCGCGCGGTTGAGTCCCTAACGTTATGCCCAATTTGACCCTCCTGTTTCTGTTGTTGCTCCTGGTGGCAACGTATCTGTTGGCGCTTCAACACTATACCTGGGACGCGCTGTTGCTGTTGGGCATCGCCCTTGTGGGATGGACGGTTGTGCTGGTGCGTCGGATGCCGGCCTGCCGGCGCGTGGTGTTACATTGGCGGGATGTCCTGCCTCGACAGGTGGCCGGCCAGATTCGATGTCTGGCGCTGGCCCTCTCCGCGTTGGTCGCGCTGATCGCGCGTCAGCCGGGGATGCAGCAACGAGACTATACCCTGCTTTTGATGGGCTGGTGCGTCGCGCTGGGCGCGTTCGGCGCGACGCTGTTGCTGCCTTTGTTGCGCGCGTCGATGGTGCGCGAGCGCCTCACGGCCACGGAATGGCGCGCGCTGGCGGGCCTGCTCCTGATGGCCAGCCTGGCGCGCTGGGTGGCGTTAGGCACGATTCCCGCTAATCTTGGTGGGGATGAGGGCACGCAACTGCTGGCCGGGCTGCGCTTGGTGCAACGGCCTCTAGGGAATCCCTTCGCCACCGGCTGGTTCTCTGTTCCCACGCTGTCCTTCCTGGCTTATGGCGCTGCGATGCGACTCTTCGGCGCGACCATCGCCGGGGGGCGCGCGCTATCTGCCCTAGTCGGCACGCTCACGGTGTTGACAACCTTCTGGCTGGCCCGCGCTATGGGCGGGAGGCGGGCCGGATGGGTGGCGGCTGTGATCGTCGGATTATCCTCCTATCACATCCACTTCAGCCGCTTGGCGTCGAACCAGATTTTCGATCCCCTGATAGCGACTTTGACCCTGGCGTTGGTGTGGCTGGCGATGGAGCACGCCACATCCTCTCCGGCGGGATCGCTGGCGGCGTGGGGATTGGCGGGCGTTGTGGCCGGGGTGGGATGGTACGCTTATTTTGGGGCGCGGTGGGTCAGCTTTATCGTCGCCTTGATTGTGGGATGGCGCGCGCTGTTCGACCGGCAGTTCCTCCGGCAGCACTTCAAGGGCGTGCTGCTGTTCGGCCTGGCGTGCTTGCTCGTCGCGTTGCCCTTGCTCGCGTGGTACACGGCGCATCCCGATATGCTGAGTTCGCGGTACAACCAGGTGAGCATCTTCGCTTCTGGGTGGCTGGAGCGCGAGGTCGAGATCACCGGGAGAGCGGCCCCGCAGTTGTTGCTGGAGCAGTTCTGGAAGTCGGCCACCGCGTTCCATATTACCCGCGATCCCACGTTCTGGTATTATCCGCAGATGCCTTTGGTGGATTTCATCACCGGGGCCTTGCTGTTGCTCGGCCTCGTCGCGGCGATGCTGCGCCCTTTGTGGCTCTCGCGGGGCATCACCTTGATCTGGTATTGGTCTACGCTGATCATGGCCTGGGTGATGACCGAGAATCCGCCGAGCAGCCAACGTGGTCTGCTGATGGTGCCCGCCGTGGCGTTGTTGGTGGCCTGGGGCGTGGAATCGCTGGTACACGTTTTCCGTCGGCATCGCGATCTCGTGAACACGGGGTTGGTGGCCCTTACGGGCATGATCGTGGTCATCAACCTGGGCTTTTACTTTGGCGTGTATACCCCCCGGCGGGTGTATGGCAATCCCACAGCCGAGATTGCCACAGAGGTGGCGCGATTCACCCAGACCCATCCGCCGCCGGGCTGCGCGGTGGGGGCACGTTGTGAGACCCCGACCTATTTCTTCGGCCCGCCGCAGATCTACTGGGACTTTGGGACGCTGGCTTTCCTGCTGCGAGATTATCCCGGCGTGAACGTGTTCCCCGGCGAGTTACCCCAGGTCGCCGCGCCGCCCGCGCGGTTCGTCCTCGTTCCGGCGCGCTTCGATGACCTGAGAAACGTTCAGGCGCACTACGCCGGGGGATATATCACACGGATACTGTCTCCCGATCAGCGGTTGCTGGCTATCATCTACGACTGGCCGGGCGAAGCGCGGTAGGGGGCGGCAGGCGTCAAACGTGAGGCGTCAAACGTCAAAATGGGGAGGTGTCATTCCGAGCATAGTCGAGGAATCTCCGCGATGGGACTGAGACCCTTCGACTACGCTCAGGGTGACGCTCAGTTCCGGGGAGACATCAATGACGCTTGATGTTTGACGCTTGACTAAGTTGAGCCTTTCCACGCTCCGGGAGCTTGACAATCCCTTTTGTATCGCTATAATACGGGCGTTCTTTAGTTACATAAAGAACGGCTGGCAAGCGACCACAGATAGCAAATCTCTCAAGCAACCTTCCAAACACTGGCCTTGATCGTGGTGTTGTGTGTGGACGCGGCCTTAACCCTAGCCGGTGGACGAGCTGCCGGGAGCAAAAAAGGAGTGAGGAGCGTGACTTACGTTGTATCGGATGATAATGAATCCTTTGATTCGTTGTTACGTCGTTTCAAGAAGCGGGTTCAATCGGATCGCATCTTGTCAGAGATTCGCAAGCGGCGATATTTCGAGCAACCAAGTATCGTGCGTAAACGCAAACGCGCCGCCAAGCTGCGCAAGAGCCGCCGCGTATCGATGAAAGACAGCCGCCGACAGTATTAGACCCATCACCACGAGGTTTTATAGCGTATCTAGGAGTTTTATGGATCTAAAACAACAACTGCAAAAAGATCTACACGCTGCAATGCGCGCGCGGGATGAGCGTCGGAAAGCGCCGCTGAGACTGGTTATGGCGGCGATTCAATTGGCCGATGTCGAGAAGGGCGCTGCTCTGGACGACGATGAGGTCATAGCCTTAATCCGCAAAGAGGTGCGCCGCCGCGAAGAAGCGCTGGAGTTGGTGCGTCAGGCTGGCCGCGACGCGATGGCTCAAGAAGATATGGCCGAGCTGGAGGTCTTGCGAGCATACCTGCCTCAGTTGATGGGTGAGGCGGAGATCGAGGCGCTGGCCCGCGAGGTCATCGCCGAAGTTGGCGCGACCGCGCCCTCGGATATGGGCAGAGTTATGGGCGCGTTGATGTCCAAAGTCAAGGGGAAGGCGGATGGCCGGGTGGTCAACCAGGTCGTGCGCAAGCTCCTGTCCGCTTGATGTCTGATAGGTTGTGAATGGCTAAGGGGGAGCCTCTAGAGAGGGG
>SLSP01000108.1 GCA_007130345.1 Thermoflexales bacterium | reverse complement strand
TATATCGCAGCGGCCCATAAAATCCCGTGAGGCGATGTGGGCATTGCGAACGACCGGACTGAGATGACGCGAGGAAACAATTACCAGCATCTTGTTCGTGCGATAGAGTGTGCGCTCGAACACTGCCCGGAAATCGTCTGGGGCAGGCCCGATCAAGTCGATGGCGCCACGGGTCTCTCGCAGGGCATCGAGCAAGTCGATGTGCTGCGGCGTCTGCTGATCGTATAGAAACGTCTGCCCCCCCACCCGTGCCGCGATAGGCAAGGCCGTGATCCCCAACTCCCGCATCCGGGCCGGAGGAAGATAAGCCGTGCCATCGGTTATAAGTTGAATATGATTCCCTGTCACTTATGCCGACTCCTTAGCTTTATTCGATTGAGATGATATAGGGATAATGAGGTTGTCCGCCAAACACAACCTCGAACACCAGGTCTGGGTACGCCCGCTCAAGTTCCTCAGCCAGTTTATCGGCTTCATCGGACGAAACTTCTTCACCATAATAGAACGTGACCAGCTCGCGGTCTTCGAGATCGGCTTCGGCCAGCAGCCAACGCACCACCTCTTTATAAGACCGCGCATCGACCACCAACTGATCATCGAGTAGTCCAATGGCATGTCCAGAACGCACCTGGATGCCGTTAAGCTCCACATCACGGGTTGCGCGGGTCACTTCGCCGGTACTGACCTCTTGAGCGGCATCTTGCATCGCGGCGACGTTATCTTCCAACGCCGCATCCTGATCCAGCATCAGGATGGCCGCCACGCCTTGGGGGATGCTGCGCGTTGGCACGACGGCCACAGAGCGGGAGCTTACTTCCGCTGCTTGCTGCGCCGCCATAAAGATGTTTTTATTATTGGGCAAGATGATCACTTGATCAGAGACGGTCTCTTCGACGGCCGCCAGGATCTGCGCGGTGCTAGGATTCATCGTTTGGCCGCCCTCGATGACCATCGTAGCGCCCAGGCTTTGGAACACCTGGTTAAGCCCCTCACCACAGGAGACGACCACCACTGAGATATTAGGCGGTTCTTGATCTACTAACGAAGCCGCCATCGCCGGCGTCTGGGCAGACGCCCCCCTCGACGCGCTTTGTTCGCGCTTGGCGACAAATTCGTGATATTGTGCTTCCATATCTTCGACGACGACGTCCCGCAGAGAGCCACATTGCGCGCCGAAGCTGATGGGCACCCCTGGGTCGGGAACGTGGACGTGGACTTTGATGGTTTGAAGATCCCCCACCACTAGGGGGCAGTCCCCCATACCCTCGATGGTCTCGCGAATTTTATCCACATCCATTGCTTGTCCCACCACGACAAATTGCACGTCATAGGGAAATTCGCTGTCAAAGTGCAACATTTCGGCCTCATCCGCCGTGCCCGATTCCAGGCCAGCGTGAGCGTGGGCCGTCGCACCAAAATCCGTCGTTATCTCCGACTGCTCCGCGGTGTCCACCGAAAGGCCCTTGAGGTAGCGCCACATCCCCTCAAGCACAATCACTAAGCCTTGTCCGCCAGAATCCACCACACCGGCTTGCTTGAGCACGGGGAGCAGGTTCGGCGTGTAGGCGACAGCGTCTTTTCCGCGTTGCACCAGCCGGGCGAACAACACTTCCATATCGTCGATGGACTCCGCAGATCGGGCGGCCTCTTCGGCTATTTCACGCACCACAGTGAGGATCGTGCCTTCCACTGGCTTTACCACACCCTTGTAGGCGGTCTCTGAGGCATCGCCCATAGCCACAGCCAGGTCTTGCCCGCGCATTTGCATCTTGCCATCCAGCCCCCGCGCGAAGCCCCGCCAAATCTGCGAGAGGATTACGCCAGAGTTGCCTCTGGCACCCATAAGCGCGCCGTGGGCTACTTTGCTGGCAATAAACCCAACGTTATCATCTTCCAGATCAGAGATCTCCTGCCATGCCGAGGTCATCGTCAGCGTCATATTGGTGCCGGTATCGCCATCCGGTACCGGGAACACGTTCAGGGCATTGACGGCCTCTTTATGCTGCTTCAACCACGATAATGCCGCCGCGATCATCCACTTCAACTCTTTCCCATCAATTGCGTATATACCTTCATTGTTGGCCACGGTAACTCTCCTGCTCACTTAAAGTCACTGACACGCAACGCCTGCACATGAACATTGACCGCAGCGACAGGTAACTCCAGGGCCTTCTCTACCTGGTACTTCACCACGTGCTTAATGCTCTCCGCAACAGAGGATACCCGCGTGCCGTATTCCACGACCACACACACATCAATCACGATCTGCCCATTGCGTACCCGCACCTCCACGCCCCGCTTGCGATCTGCCGAGAGGATTTCTGCCAGCCCTCTGGCGAAGTTTCTGGGTACGGTTCCCACGACCCCATAGCAAGTCTGCACAGCTTCGCTGACAATTGAAGCAATAGCAGCGGGAGAAACGTCAATCTTTCCTTGCGGCTGTATTTTTTCAGTCATCAATACCTCCTCCTGGTTGCATCTTTTCCCCTTTATGGTATCATAGCCACGTTATCGATGTAGAGAGGTGATAGTTATGGCAAAGTGTGAAGTTTGTGGTAAAGGCCCGATGTTCGGGCATAGTGTAAGTCACTCTAAACGGGCTACCAATCGGCAATTCCGACCCAATGTGCAGCGCAAGCGCGTGATGCTTGATGGGCGTATGCAGCGTATTCACGTTTGTACTCGCTGTCTGCGCACAATATCTCGTGGAGATCGGTAGCCGGCCTACAAAGTAAGCCATCTCCACAAAACAGCCCCGCTGCCCAAGCGGGGCTGTTTTTATGCCACAGACTGTCGCAGTGATGCGATGGCCTGGGCAATGCCTTCAGGTGCCCCAAAGATCGCGGAACCGGCCACCAGACGGGTGGCCCCCCGCGCCACAACCTGCGGGGCTGTCGCAGCGGTGATCCCGCCATCGACAGATACCCACGCGCCACTGTCGGCGGCATCCAACATTTGCCGCACCGCCGAAATCTTCGACAGCGTCTCTTCGATAAAGGCTTGTCCCCCAAAGCCCGGATTAACTGACATCACCAGCACCCCATCGAGCAGGGGCAAGACGTAGCGTAGCACGGTTTCTGGCGTAGCCGGATTGAGCACCACGCCCGCCTGCACACCGAGATTGCGAATCTGCTGCAACGCGCGGTGCAAATGTGGCGTAGCTTCTGGATGGATGGTCAGAGCATCAGCCCCGGCCTCAACGAAAGCGGCCACATAGCGCTCTGGATCCACGATCATCAAATGCACATCCAGAGGCAAGCGCGTGACACGACGCACAGCCCGCACAATAATCGGCCCCATCGTGATGTTGGGCACGAAACGTCCGTCCATCACATCCATGTGAATTACATCCGCACCGGCAGCTTCAGCCGCGCAGACTTCTTCGCCTAAACGCGCAAAATCCGCCGCCAGGATTGACGGTGCTATCTGTATATGTTTTCCCATAAACAGCTATGATACAACGGTTGTCAGAAAAGGCAACTATCATGACAGCAAGAGCCGGCCTCATCCCGCCGGTATATTTCCGTGCAAATCCCCACTTGATTAACAAAACGTTACAGAAGCATTACACTGCAAAAAATCTATTGACACGTCTAGCGCTCAATGCTATTATTAAAATGACTAAAAACCTTTGCAAACCGATACCAGGTAACATCAATATATTATTTCGCAGGAGGCAAATGATGTTTCGAGATAAAATTCAGGCAAAATATGATAGTCTCTCCCCTCGATTTCGGACACTGGCAGATTTCATCTTGGAGAACACATTGGATGTCGGCTTCTTAACCGCCACAGAATTAGCCCGTCGCGTCAATGTGGATCCGGCCACCGTTGTGCGCTTCTCCCAGGAACTTGGCTATTCCGGCTACCGAGAGCTTTCACGAGAGATCAAGCAGTACATTAACCAGCAACTGGCCTTACGCTATCAGAAAGGCGTGGTCGAAGCGGAAGGTCTGACGAAAAAGGTGGCGATGATGATGGACGAGCTTAGTGACCGTGTCCTGGAGATGAAGGCGGATGCGGAACAGGTGGCCGAGGTGGCGCGAAAACTCCACGCGGCCCAACGCATCTTCGTCACCAGCGTGCCCGAAGGGCAAGGCATCGCGGAACTTTGGAGCACCCATCTTAATCTTCTGGGATTGGATGCCTACGCCGTCCGCTCAGATCCGTCACAGGCAGCGCTGCTTCTGCACAAGATCACACCAGAGGATATCCTGGTCGTCATCTCAATAGGTTTGGGGCCGGAAACGGACTTGGGCCATCTGTTGATAGCGGTTCAGGAACACGGTGCGCTCACCGTTTCCATCACCACCAGTCCCACATTACTCCCCGCGCGCCAAGCCGACCTCAACCTCGTTGCCCCATCCAAAACCACCGCGGATTATCCTTCCTTTGACACGCTGATGGCGTTGCTCTCTCTGCTATGGCAAGCCATCATCGCCCTAGATCAAGAGAAAGCTAGTCGCAGTGTAGAAGCTACAATAGAAACGCTCAATAATCTGGTAGGCGAAAGGGACAAACTCCCACCTTATGACATTGCGGCCTTACGACGATTATGGGGACAAGCGTAAAAACCAAAGGGGGAGCTTATATAAGCTCCCCCCTGACGTTACATTCAGACATTACATCTCCCCGAGGCAAACCGTACAAGATGGCAAGGCGTCATAAGTAGGAGGCCAGGTAGCGGTGTAAAAGTCCAGGTAATCCGGCACACCTCCGCGCCACAGAGCATCCACATGCCCGCCGGTATGCACTTGGTAGACAACCTCCACACCTTGCGCCAGCAAGACATCCCTAAACCGCGAAGTTTGAGATCTGGCCCAATCAGCATCACCCGCATCCAGATAAATCCGCAAGTTGGGCGGTTCGCGTTGTACCAGCAAAAAAGGATCATATTGCGGCAAGGGACGATTCAGAGCCAACGCGGGACTATGAGCACCCAAAATCCCAAAGACCTCTTGATGCAGCAGAGCCGTTGACACGGCCCACACCCCGCCGCGAGAAATCCCTCCGACAGCGCGCCCTGCCGGTTCCTGCCAGGCCCTATAATCACGCTCAATCAACGGGACTAACTCATCAATCACCATACCCTCAAAAGAATACGGACCGCCGCTGGAATGTACATACCGGCCTTCCGATCCCACCCCCGGCATCACGATAATAAAAGGCCCGACAATTCCTCGGCTTATCCAATCATCGGCCAAAGCCGCGATTCCTAAATTGGGCCAATGCCATTCATCGAAAGGCCACCCATGAAATAAATACAACACCGGAAAAGCAGATTCGGGATAGAACTCATAACAAGGCGGCAGATGAACCACATACCGCACGCGTTCTGCCATCGCGGCACTGTCGAAAGCCCCTTCCACACTTCGCCCACGCAAGAAAGGACATATAAAAGTATCCACGCCATCCTGAACCGTTGGGGATATTTCCACAGTTGTCGTAATTTCACTTTGGGAAATTACAGCCAGCGATTCAGACTCAATCGGAACCACAGCCCAAAACGAAGAAAATCCAGAAACGGTCTTGTGGGAAACATCTAAACTCCCAGAAACCTCACCTCGTTGGATCCCAGACCATAAAATGACCAGGAATCCGAGCATTAACCCGCCCCATACCCTGCCATACTTCATAGAACCAAGATGCCTCCCACAACTCTAGAGTAGGTCCAGTAAGACTGCGCCATAACAGCAAAAAACCCCTGGAAATTTACCAGGGGAATC
>SLSP01000194.1 GCA_007130345.1 Thermoflexales bacterium | reverse complement strand
TATGCTGATCCCCGCCGGGGTGTTGCTCTGGTGGCTCATCCCCAATCTCCCCGATACCAACCCCGCGCTGGCCCCGCTAGGCTTCTTGCTCTCAGGCGTCGGCCTCCTGCTCACCCTGTACACGCTGCGCCTGGGATCGGCCCAAGTGCACTGTTACGACAACCGTTTCGTCATCCGCAATCCCATCTATCCGGTGGCCTTCTCCTACCAGCGCATCACACTGGTGCGGTCTGTGGAATTTCGCTCGGTGTTCCCGCCCGAAGACGCCAAGCCCGCGCGGTGGCGGATTTACAAAAATCTTTGGGGAAAGACCGCTATCGTCGTCGATCTTACCGACTATCCGATGTCCAGAAACTGGCTGCGACTCTGGTTTCATCCCTTTCTGCTGCATCCCAAAGAGACGGCCCTGGTTCTGCCGATAGAGGACTGGATGGGGCTGTCCCGGCAACTGGAAAGCCAGCGCATAGCCTGGAAAGAACGCAAGCGTCGCTAATCCCAACCGTCAAGAGTTTTGGTCACGCGGCGTCCTCGTACAAAATACGTTGGTAACACAAATTTAACACAGGTTTCCACAGGACTCTCCACATACACATAAGCAAATGTAGGAGAATTTCGGCCCCACCCCCTACAGGTTGTGCTTAAAAAAATTGCTATCCACAACTCGCGTTACAATGTTAAAACTTATGGCTTTTTAAGGTAATAAGCCCGCTTTGGGATTGCCTTAGCCCTGCTTTTCTGGTAAAATGTAGATGGTCGCGAGGAAGGGGATGTTTCACCTCACAATCACCCCCGATGCGAAGTCCCAATCTTCTTAGCAAAAAGCGCCGAGAGACATCCACGCGGTTAACTGAGTTTTCCAGCCATCAGCGTTATACATGACTCTACTGAAAGAACCCTAAAAAATCCGATTTTTTAGAACCTTGATACTATAGGTAGATTTTTCGCGTGCGAATTTCATATATGTAGTAGGTCGCACGTGGAAAAATCGGATTTTTGGGCTTTTTTCAGGGGACTCATACGTGGCCTGGAAAGTAATCGCCCCTCTCGGAGATGATCTGACCGACCACCCAAGTGTTTGCTCACTTGAACTTATGCTGGTATTGTTATGGGATTTATATACAAAGGAAATTGTTCTGCAATGATAAACCCTCAGAGACTATGGCAAGCAGCGTTAGGTGAACTGGAATTGCAGATGACACGCGCGACGTTTGACACCTGGTTGCGCGACACGCACTGCATTGGCGTCGAAAACGATTGCACCCTGATCGTGGGCGTGAAAAACGGCTATGCCGTCGAATGGCTGGAAAATCGCCTGTATAATCTGATCCAGCGCACGCTCAACCGCATCACGGATGAGAAAATGCACTGCCGCTTTGTGGTCTGGGAACCCAAGCCCCTCGACGAGACCGCGCCGGCCCTGCTCCAGACCGACGAAGACGCGCCGCCCCCCGCGCGCGACCCCGGCCTCAACGCGGATTACACCTTCAACCGCTTCGTGATTGGGTCGAGCAACCGGTTGGCACAAGCCGCGTCCCAGGCGGTGGCGGAATCGCCCGCCAAAGCCTACAACCCGCTTTTCATTCACGGCGGTGTGGGCTTGGGCAAGACACACTTGCTCCACGCTATCGGCCACAAATGCTACCACGATGCTATGCAGGTGCTCTACGTCTCCTCGGAGACCTTCACCAATGACCTCATCGAGGCCATCCGCACGCACACCACCGACGTTTTCCGCGACAAGTACCGCACCGCCGACGTGCTGCTGGTGGACGACATCCAGTTCATCGCCGGGAAGGAGAGCACGCAAGAGGAGTTCTTCCACACCTTCAACGCCTTGCGCGACAACGGTCGCCAGATTGTCCTCAGCAGCGACCGCACGCCCAAGGCCATGGTCACACTGGAAGAGCGGCTGCGTTCCCGCTTCGAATGGGGCCTCATCGTCGATATCCAGTCGCCCGATTACGAAACGCGGGTCGCCATCCTGCAATCCAAAGCCGAGCAACTCCAGGTCAAGGTGCCCAACGAGTTGTTGAGCTACATCGCCACCAACATCGAGAGCAACATCCGCGAACTGGAAGGCGCGCTTAACCGGGTGCTGGCGATGGCCCGTCTCACCAACCTCCCCCTCACCATCGAAGTGGCCGAACAGGCCCTCACCGACCTGCTCCCCAACCGCCCGGACATCTCCACCGAGGAAATCATCAAAGCCGTCATCAAGTATTATGGCTTAAGCCGCAACGAACTGTGCGGCCCCCGTCGCAACCGCCGCATCGCCCAACCCCGCCAGGTGGCGATGTACCTCCTCCGCGAAGAGACCGACTCCTCCTTCCCGCAAATTGGCGCGGAACTCGGTGGCCGCGATCACACGACCATCCTCTACGGCTACGAGCGCGTCCGCGCCAAGATGGAACAGGACGACCAACTCAAACGCGAGGTGATGATGCTCCGGGGGCAACTCTACGGCCAGAACTGACCCCAGCCCACGCTAACCAAATGCCGCCCCTGGGGGCGGCATTTGCTATTTGCAATTCGCCATTTGCTTTTTACCCTTTATTACAAGGAAATACTATGGACATCTTACTTGCAGCATCCCCCATTGCCCTCATTCTCATCCTGATGATCGGATTTCGATGGCCCGGTGGACGCGCGGGCGTGGCCGGGTGGCTGGCCGCTCTGCTCGTGGCCGGACTGCGCTTTGGCGCGGGGCCACGCTTGCTCTGGTGGGCGCAAGTGCGCGGACTCTTCCAGGCCGTCTTTGTGCTCTACATTATCTGGGGCGCGCTGATTTTCTTCCGCGTGACCGAGGCCACGGGCACGCTCCAGGAGATGAGCGCGGCCCTCAAGCAGATTTCGCCGGGACGCGCGCTCCAGGCGCTCCTGCTGGCGTATGGATTCTCGGCCTTCTTGCAGAGCATCGGCGGATTTGGCGTGCCGGTGGCCGTGGTCGCGCCCATCCTGATCAGCGTCGGATTCCCGGCGGTGGAGGCGGTGGTCATGCCCTCCCTGGGCGATGCCTGGGCCGTCTCGTTCGGCTCAATGGGATCGTCCTTCTTCGCGCTGACGGCGGCCACCGGACTGGAAGGACATGTACTGGCCCCGTGGATGGCCGCGATGCTGGCCGTGGTCTGCATCCAGACGGGCTTCGCCGTGCTGTGGATAGCCGGCGGACGCGCGGCCCTGCGCAAAGCCCTCGCGCCGATGCTGGCAATGGCGCTGGTGATGGCGAGCGTCCAATGGCTGGCCGCCTGGGCTGGCCTCTGGAGTATCGCCGCGATGCTCGGCTCACTGGCGGGGCTGGCGGTGGGTATCGCCTGGGCTGTGACGCAAAAGCGCGACCGCCCCCTCTCCGCCGATCTCTCGCCCGCGGCCCTGCTCCCGACGATGGCGCCCTACGCTATCTTGCTGGTCATCATCTTCGCCGAGAACTTCATCCCGCCGCTGCACGACTTTCTAGGAGCCATCGCGCTCCAGGTGGACGTGCCCCAGGTCGCCACCGCCCAGGGCTGGATCACGCCCGCCGGCCCCACCCGCGACATCGCCCTCTTCGGGCATCCCGGCGCGCTGCTCATCTACGCCGGGATCGCCACGCTAGGGATGGCTCACGCGCGCGGCAAGCTCGCGCCGGGCAGCGGCAAGCAGATCGCGCGGGGCGTTTTGCGCAGTGGGGTCAAATCTACCGTGGGGATTCTGACAATGGTGGGGATGGCCGCGACGATGGATCACGCGGGGATGATCACCCAGCTCTCACACGCGATGGCCGATATGGCCGGGGGACTCTTCCCGCTGATGGCCCCCCTCATCGGCGCGATGGGCGCGTTCGTGACCGGCAGCAACACCAATTCCAATGTCCTCTTCGGCGCGTTCCAGCTTCAGGTGGCCGAAGCCCTCGGCTACAGCGTCCCGGTGATTCTGGCGGCTCACAACGCCAGCGCCGCCATCAGCTCCGTCGTGGCCCCCGCCAAAATCATCGTGGGATGTAGCACCGTGGGGCTGGCCGGCCGCGAAGGCGACGTGCTACGCCGCGCCGCCCGCTACATCCTCGCCATTATCGCTTCGATAGGAGGCCTGGCGCTGCTAATCACGCTGGTGGAGAGTTACGCCCTTGTTGCTAGGTGAGTGTGAAGCAAGTGAGACTATCATTCATCAAAAGGAGGGGGATCAAATAAAGTTACAGAATCGACAGTCAAGAAAACTTTATCCAAATCGGTATTTTCGAGAAATTCCATAGCACCTTCAACCGAATCAAACTCGAACACCTTCACTTCCCCAAGATTGGAGACAACTTCCAGAATGATTTTCTTAATTTCCCGTGGCGTCGTATCATCAAGTATTTTTTCAATCAATGCGATCAACGGGACTTTGATGATCTCTATGATGTCCTCACCGATTTGCCGGTGTTCTTCTTCAGATAGCTGTTGATATGCGTGCCAGGCAGCGTGGGCTTGAGACCGATCTTTTTCGCCCCAATCGAAATCAATCCCATAGGCGCGCAGCAAATCAACAATATGTGCGAAAGGTATGTGAAATATGTTAATATCGTTACTTTTCAACATCGCTACAGAAGAACCGCTCCAACTCCCGGCTAGAATAGCAATCGAGCTACGGATGCTATGGTAACGTCGCCGCACAGCGGAATGAGCAGTACAAATCCAACTCCCTTTATCCCGGTTGTGTTTTGTGTAGTGGATGTATTTTGACTCAATGATAATTAATGGTTGCATACTTGCATTGGCAATAACACCATCTATATCATATTGATTACCATAATTATCAGACAGCAACAATTTTTTGGCGCGTGTGCCCGCTTTAGTCTTACGCACCCCCGAAGTCAGGTAATGATACCCGTGCTCGTCGCTAATTTGGGACAGCAGATGCTCCAAAGCTGTTTCCATCAAAGCACCCACAGCTTCTCCTAAAGCACTGCCAGGATTTGCAATTTTACGTTCCATACTAATCTTTATCCAGCACAACGATAGATTCTCTCAATGCCACGGAATGGCGCTGCGGATTATCTTTCCACTTACCCCCGCGTTGTCTTAGAATCTCTATGTGATAGTTAGAAAACCCTACATCCAACCCAATCTTACCGATTAACTCATCAGTGGGAATATGTACGCCATAGGGTGCTGAGTCACCTAACACAAAAAGTGCGTGGGTATTTGACTTGAGAACCCTAAATACATCCCGGAGAATGAGATGGATGTCATTAAAGTAGCCCGTCACCAGCAAATCATAGCTCTTCTTGCCACCTTTTACCAATCTACGTTGTGCAAGTGTTGTAACCGCTTGGTTTACAAACTCTGCAACTTCAGGACATTCTTCTGTAAACTCTGGAGACATTCTATATTGCGGGTCTTTTCTGCTGATTTGGGTGGTTGCAGAAGTCATCAGTTTAGTTCTAATTTTTGCGGAAATCTCCCCCCAAGAATTAGCCTCACCCCAAAAATATAATTCCAGTCTGGTTCTATCTGCATAATCAAAATTGTTTAGATAAGGCGGCGAAGTAAATACATGATCCACAGAGGCCGTGTCAATAATCCCAACCGTATTTCTTGAATCTCCTCTAAAAATTGAATGTTGTGAAGCTGTGTAGCGGTCATTTGAAATCGCCTTGATGTTATCGATATCTCGTGACATTTGCCAAGATAGCGCGCAAAATTCTTCTAATACATCTTTATCTATAGAGGTAACTTTTTTCTTATTAGGTGCTATGTAAGGCCAGCCGGTCGC
>SLSP01000310.1 GCA_007130345.1 Thermoflexales bacterium | reverse complement strand
CCAAATTTGACCCCACACAAGGTGATAAAAATGACTACACAGATTATGCCCATCAGCGATTTGCGCCGCAAGACCAGCGAGGTGCTGAACACCGTCCGCGAAACCGGCGACGCGGTCTACATCACGCAACATGGCCGCCCGGCGGCGGTGTTGGTGGATTACGAGCGGTATGAGCAATTGCTGGAAAATCTGGAAGACCTCACCGATCGGTTGAATTTGAAATCCGCATCGGCTGAACCTACCCGCCCGTACAGCGAGTTTATGGCCGAGATGGGATTGAGTGAGACCACCGCCACTTCCGCGTAATGTACACCTTGCGGCTCACGGCATCCGCCGAGAAAGACCTGCGCAAGCTCCCCCGGTCTACGCTGGAACGCCTCCACGTCAAGATTTTGGCCTTGCGCGAGACGCCCCGGCCTGCCGGCGTGACCAAGTTATCCGGCGATCTGGACGGTTGGCGCGTGCGTGTCGGCAATTATCGCATCGTGTACCAGATTGACGATGCAGCGCAGACCGTGACCCTTGTGCGCGTCCGGCATCGCCGCGATGTATATCGTTGATCTCTCGTTATTTGACATCAAAAAAGGCGGTAAAAATGACCACACAGATTATGCCTATCAGCGATTTGCGCCGCAAGACCAGCGAGGTGCTGAACACCGTCCGCGAAACCGGCGACGCGGTCTACATCACGCAACATGGCCGCCCGGCGGCGGTGTTGGTGGATTACGAACGGTATGAGCAATTGCTGGCACAGGCGCACATCCCGTCTCCGTTGCCGCCGTATAAATATCCCACCGTGTCAGTTCCGTTTGCGCAGTTGGAAGGGCTAATCGGGCTGCTGCCCCCCGTTGGCGGCGATGCTCTTGCCGATACCGAAGCTCTCTATGATGGAGATTGAGCTATGGTACAGAGTGCCATGGCTTCGGCGCGTGGCGCAGCCGGGAGATATGTAGAGGAATTCCTCATTAACCTGCGGTTCACCAGCAATTGAATGAAAATATCTCAGCCGCTATTTTGTGGCTTGAGTCCTGAGTCCTGTGTCTATTTTCAAGGGAGACTTCGGTGCTAGCGCACGCCATGCCCGCACAAAAATACGACAACCGAGTTTCGATTACGATTATGAATTACGATTACGAATTTTGCCATTTGCCATTTGCCATTTTTGAAGGAGGATTGAATATGACCACATTGACCACCACGCAAGAGACCAAACAGCGCATTACCGCTTGGCTGGATGACCTGCCGCCGCGCAGCCTCGGCGCGGTGGAGGAATTTGTCGCGTTTTTGCGTCAGAAGGCGCGGCAACAACCGCCGTTGGTGGTGGCCGAAAAGGAACCGCCGTACCTGTATCCTACGGTGGAAAATCCCCCATCTAGCCTGAGCGCCTGGCGGGATGTGATTCCAGACGGCTGTGGCGGTGATGCTCTGGCCGATACCGAAGCGCTTTACGACGACGTGTGATGCGAATTGTGATAGACTCATCCGTGTTAGTGGCACTGCTTGATGCGCGTGACCACTGGAACACTCAGGCAACGGCGCTCTACCACGCACTGCTTGAGGCCCGCGTTACGCCGATGTACTTCGATTGCGTAACCACCGAGGCTATCAGCGCCGCCATTCGAAGGTTGTATGAGAAAGGCCGCGCGGCAGATGTCCCGTGCGTGATGAATCAACTACATGCGCTTGCCCCACCCCAAACATTGACCTGGATTCTCCCCGATGTCCCCCGACTCTACTCCCCCGCCCTGGACTTGATGCGCGCCTCTTCCGGCGAACTCAATTTCCACGATGCGCTCATCGCATTGGCGTGCCGCGAGCGCGGCATTCCCGCTATCGCCAGCTTCGACGCCGACTTCGACCAGGTGACGTGGCTTCGGCGCGTGGCGCAGCCGGGGGATGTGTAGCCGGAAGTTTGGACAAAGCCGCGCAATCCACGTATAATGTGGGCGATGGCACACTACGAGACGTTCTTCACCCACAACTGGGCGCTGTTGCAACAGGCCGCGCTGTATCATCCCCGGCCCAATCCCACCTTTGCCAACCCCGCCTTCGCGGCCGCGCCGTTCCGCGCGCTGATCCTGCGCCTTTCCCCCTTCCGCGACGTGGATCGCTCGACGCCGCACCTCTTTCTCTTCCAGGCGGTGCGGCGCGCAGTCCCCGGCGCTTACGTGGATATGGCCTTCTTCCCACCGGAACACGACCGCGCGCGCTTTGAGGCCGCCGGCGTGCCGCTGATCGTGGGGACGCAGTCCTGGCGCGGGCTGGAGGACTTCGACGCGGTGCTGGTCTCCAACGCCTACACGCTGGAACTCATCAATCTGCCCTATCTGTTGCAGCGGTCGGGTGTGCCGGTGATGGCCGACCAGCGCGATGCGACGTTCCCGCCGCTGATTCTGGGCGGCTCCAACGCCCTGGCAACGCAAGCCATCATCAATGAAGCGGGCGACTGCGTGGCCGACGCGCTGTTCTGCGGCGAGGGCGAGCGCCAGGTCGCGGCGTTGACGCGCGCGCTCCACGCGGGGGCCGCCTTGCCCAAGCGCGAACGCCTGCTCCGCGCTGCCGCTGAGGTGGACGGGCTGTGGGTGGCGGGCGTGCCGGGTCAGCGCGTGACGAAGGCCCTCTGCCGTGAGCCGTCCGCCGCCGACCTGCTGGTGGACTATCCCCTGCTGGACAGCGCCGAGGCCGGAACAGCGCGGTTGCAGATTGGCTTTGGCTGCCCCGCATTCTGCTCTTTTTGCTTCGAGGGGTACGACCGCAAGCCCTACCGCGAGATCGCGCCGGAAGCGGCGCTGGCGACGGCGCAGACGCTCAAGGCGACGCACGGAGCGGCGGAGGTTGACCTCTACAGTTTCAATTTCAACACTTACCACGACATCCTCGCTTTGTTGCTCGAGCTACACCGCCGGTTCGACCGGGTGGGGATGAAGAGCCAGCGCGTGGATGTGCTGGCCCGCGCGCCGCTGTTGGTGGAGGCCGAGGCGCTGGCCGACAAGCGCAGTTTCACGCTCGGCATCGAGGGCGTCAGCCAGGGGATGCGCGCCTTCCTCCACAAGAGCCTGTCGGACGCCGAAATCGAGACGGCGTTGCGGCGCTTGCTGCGGCAGAAGCCCCGCGAGCTAAAGCTGTTCTTCATCCTCACCGGCCACGAGACCGCCGCCGATATTGCGGAGTTCCGCGCCTTCGTGGGCGCGCTCAAGGCGCTGCATCGCCAGCACCACCGGGGCGCGCGCGTGATGTTCAGCTTCGGCTACTTGATTCGGATGCCCTTCACGCCGTTGCGCCACGACTGGTTGCGGCTGGATGAGGCCGATTGGCGCGCTATCGCCGGGCCGGTGAAGTCGGCGGTGGAGACGCACGGCTTCGAGTTCCGCCTGGCGACGCCGTGGGACGAGTACGCGGCTTCGCAGGTGTTGGCGCTCGGCGGATACTGGCTGGCGGAGGCCGTCCTCGCGTTGGCGGAGGCTGGGCATTGCTACGACCTCACGCTGACGCCCGGCTATTGGGACGCGCTGCGCGGGTGGATGGTGGAGCGCGGCCATTGGAGCGACGCTTTCCTCGGCGCGAAGGGGCCGGACTACGCCTTCCCATTGGAGTTTGTGACGCAGCCGGTGGGGGCGGACTTCCTGTATCAGCAGTACCAGGAGGCGCAGGCGGGCCACGATCCGGGCTACTGCCTGAGCGAAGTGGGGCAGGCGGGCGCGACCGCGCATTGCCTGGGCTGCGGCGCGTGCTCCACCCCCGCCGAGCGCGCGGCCATCGTGGAGCATCGGCTGCGCCATCCCGGCGCGGGCTACCTGCGCGAGCTAGAGGACGTGATACGCACCAAGTGGCGCTTGCCACCCCTCTACGCGCGGATGTGGCTCCCCCCGGCGGTGGCCGGCCGCGATCCCGCCTGGATTGAGGCCTGGGTCTTGCGGAGCCTGCTGGCAACCTTTCCGGCGCTGGCGGATACGCTGCTGGCGGCGCGGGAGAGCCTGTGGACGACGAAGGCGAACCGGCGGCAGTTCGGCTACTGGCACGGAGAGACCGTCATTGCGCTCAAGGCGTGGGACGCGGACGCGCTGGTATGCCTGGAAGATGCCACAGTCACCCCGATCAGGAAAAAACTCACTCACCACGGAGACACAGAGAACACGGAGTCTTTAGAGTTATCTCAGTGTCCTCAGTGCTTCAGTGGTTTAGAATTGGCAAACGGCGCGCGCTTTCTGGGCTGGACGCCGCCGGATTTCGAGCCGGGGCAGTTCCGCCAGGCGGAGATGGCGCTGCGGCTGCCCTCGGTACACTTCCCGGCGGCGGGGGACGCGCTGCGTCGCTTCCTGCACGCGGCCTACGTCCCGGTGAACGCGCGCCGCGAGGAGGTGGGCTTCCGGTTCGACATCCCGGAGAAGGCGCGGAAGAAGCGCGTGCTGCTGGCGGGCGACTATCGCCGGGATGCGACGCACTTCGCGGCGCGGCTGGTGGTCACGCCCAAGTTCGACCTGCTCGGCTATCTGCGCTCGTTTGCGGGGGCGTCCAGGGAACGGGAGGCGATGATAGAATGGAGAGATCTGAAGGTAGTATGAAACGTGAAACATCAGGCGTCAAACGTCACCCCCTCGCCCACTCCCCCTCTCACTCTGTCTCTGTGTATGGCTAATTACCTGATTCCCGCAGCCGAAACCCGTGTGGAACTGCGCATCGTCAACTCGCGCTTCATCGCCACCGCCGGGCCGGTCTTCGATGTGGATGCGGCGAAAGCCTTCGTGGAGCGCATCCGCGCGGAGTTCGCCGACGCCACGCACAACGTCCCGGCCTACGTGGTGGGCCACGGGAACCGTGTGATTGCGCATTGCAGCGACGACGGCGAGCCTTCGGGGACGGCAGGGCGGCCCGCGCTGGCCGTGCTTCAGGGCAGCGGCCTGGGCGACGCGGCGGTGGTGGTGACGCGCTACTTCGGCGGGACGAAGCTTGGGACGGGCGGCCTCGTGCGCGCCTACAGCGAATCCGTGCGCGAGGTGCTGCGCGCGCTCCCCCTGGCCGAGCGTGTCCCCACGCACACGGTGCTGGTGGCCGTCCCGTACAGTCTCTTCGAGCGGACGCGGCTGCTGGTGGCCGAGCACGGCGGCGACATCCTCGACGAGACCTTCGCCGGCGACGTCACTGTGACAGCGCGCTTCTCGCAGGCGCGCTTCAATGCGTTCCAGGGGGCGCTGCAAGAGGCGTCAGCGGGCCAGGTCGAGGCGCTGATCGTCGAAAGCGATGAAGGCACGATTATGCCCGTGGCGGCGAGGATCGCGTAGCGTCAAGTTGCCACACAACATCCACAGAACGCTAACGGCACGAGCCGGGGCTGTGTGGTATACTCAATAGGGCGACATCTTTTCATAATTTTAGGGAAAGACCTGTCAGTTTTTAGAAACCTGACCGGTCTGGGAAAATTCAGCAACCAAAATCCGAAATCTAAAATGACCTCTGGTTTCCTTTTTGCAGACATTCTCATCATAGACCCCTCGGCGGAATTTGTGGCCGAGGTGCGTGGCGTGTTGCAAAGCGCGGGATACGTCGTGCGGCGGGTCGCGGAGGGGCGGGCGGCGCTGGATGCAATCCGCCAGCGGCCTCCCGATCTGGTGCTGCTGGCTTCCGCGCTGCCGGATATGGACGCCTACGAGGTCACGCGGCAGATCAAGCGGGAGGCGGCGTTGCCCTTTGTGCCGGTGATTATGCTCTCCGAGCGGGATCGCCCGGAGGACAT
>SLSP01000219.1 GCA_007130345.1 Thermoflexales bacterium | reverse complement strand
CGTGGCTGGCCTGGAAGTAGGCGTGCAACTGCCGCAAATAGCTGATGGAGAGCGGGCGCTCCTCCTCCGCCGTATTGAGCAAACGCACGGCGTACCCGCTGGCCGTGACCCAATCCTCGCGCGCCTGGTAGATGCTGACCATGCCGAGCAGGTAGCCGCGATGGCCGGGACGCAAGGTCTGCGTCTGCTGGTTGGCTTGCAGCGCGGCGTCCACGTCACCCCGCGCCAGTTCGACCTCGGCCAGGAGACGCCAGGCCGTCATGTTCTCCGGCTCGCGCGCCACAGCGGTTTGCGCGATGCGGTGCGCCGCGTCCATATCCTGCCGCGCCAAATGGACGCGCGCCAGCAGCGCCTCCGCCGTGACGGACGTCTTGCGGCCCACCCTCCGGCGCATCAACGCCAGCGCCTCATCCGCGCGCTGCTCGGCCAGGAGCGCGTGGACGCGCAAATCCATCAGCGAGACCAGGGTGGGATTGCGCGGCGTCAGCACGTCCAGGCAGGCGTGCAGCGCCGCGACGTGCTCCCAGCGCAGGAGAAAATTGAGCAGGCGGCTGCGGTCGTTGCTCCCCAATTCGCTGACGCGATCCAGGGAGAGGCCCAGGTGTTCTAGAATGTCGTGGGTCATAGGTGACTCGCTTGACAAAGGTGGCAAAAATCAATACGCATTTGCATCGAGTAACTGGCGGCGTTCTTGCAATCTTTCCGGGAGGTTAAATCGTAACACAGCAACCGTAACACGCCCTTCAGGAGTCAAGGGTAAAATACGCGCATCTTGCAAATTGAAGTGCTTGTGCCACTCCTGGGTGCGCGGATTGAAAAAAGGCGTTAATTGTCCGGTTTCCGGATCCAGTGATCCTAAATCGGTACCCTTGAAACGGTTGCAATGCGGACAAGCCCAAGCAAGATTGGCCGATGCGGTTTCGCCACCATGTTTCTCGGCAACAATGTGTTCAATCTCGAAGGTCAAAAAGGCGAAGGCTTCTGGATAGCGACAATACTCACAACGGCCTTGTGCGCGCTGGATGACAATCTGCCGCAATTCTACAGAAACGTAGGTCATTGCTCTGATATATGCTGCGCCGCGTGAGCTTTGGCTAACCGCACAAGATGTTCCAGGAAGAGATACCGTTCTAGCTCGGCTTCTTCGGCGCGTGAAAGCTGGGTCTGTTTATTACGTTCTAGCAACGCGCTCACGCGGGCCTGAAATCTGACCGAAGGGCGTAAAGCCAGCACTTGTTCTGGGTTGGGATTGCTGGTCAATACCTCCATAATTTTATTTTCATCGGACAAGGTTTCATCTTCCTGGATTGCGACAGTTTGTAGGCCGCGTTCCAGGAGTTCCGGCAATCTCTTTCGATAAGGCTGCAAACGGTTTGCCAGATCAAAAGGTACTTGTATTGTAATGTTGACTCCCATAACTCAACCTCCCCAAAGCCTGTCGGTGGCGTGCGTAATGGTCATAAATTCTCCAAATCTATGTCGGCAGAGTAATCCGGGACAACGTGGACAGCGTGAACCAGCGGCCAATGCTCGCCCTGCCATTGCCGGCTCAGGCCCAGGGTCAGGTACAGCGCGGTCGCGTCCAGGCGCGCCATCAGCGCGTCGGGTTCGAGGCTCAGGACGGGTTCCGTCTGTTGCGCCAGCCATTGACGTCCGAGCGCGCGCCACTTCAGGTCGGTGACGGTCACGCCGCGAGGCTGCATCGCCCGCGCGCATTGCACGTCGCCAGGCAAAGTGAAGCGCATCCGCGTTTGATACTTGCCCGAATACCTGTCCAATGAGAAATAGGCCCACACCTGCTCCGGCTGCACCAGGCACAGGGAGCGGGCGTGCTCGACGAACACTTGCTCCGGGGCCTGATCGAGATGGCGCACGAAGAAGGCCGCCCGCTTGTCACCTTCCAGGCGGCGCACGCGGCAGGGTCGGCAATGGATAAAGTCCGTGACCCAATCCTCAACGTGCGGCGGATCGGGGCGCGGCTTGAGCAGCTTCAACGTGATCACGTCGCCGCATTGGACGAGTTGCCCTTCCGCGTCCAGCATATCGCCGGGCAGCACCACGCCGAACTCGCGGGTGGGGCGCACCCATCGCAGCCCCGTCACCGGCGCGCGCTCGGCGGTGAATCCGGCGGTGCAAATCCCGCTCTGCATCCGGGTCAACGCGAGGATGAGGATTTCTTGAAGGGGCATTTGGCTTCGTTCACCTCACAAATGCACAATATCCAGGCCAGAGACATACTGCGCCCAATACTCGGCCACCAGCCGCCGATGGCACTGCTCCGGCGTGGGTTCCGCGCACAACAGGCACGGCGCGTGATGGCGGGTCAGCACGTCGCGCCCGATCTGCGTCGCATCCCGCGCGGCCAGCAGCGGCAGGAAGTGCGCCACGTAAGCCGCCCAATCGCCCGTCGCTTTGTACGCATCGAGGATTTCTGGCGCGGGGGCCAGTTCGGGCAGATGTTCGTAGGCGATACCAAAGCCCTCGCGCAGCAGAAACTCGAGCGTGTCGCGCTTGGTGTATCCCGCCAGATGCGACGTGTTCCGCAGGCGGATGTCAATGACCGCGTCCACGCCGGCCTGGCGCAGCAACGTGATGAACGTTTCGAGCGATTTGCCCTGGTAGCCGATGGTGTAAACGGTTGACGTGCTCATATCATCCAAAAAGTGAAAGCTGCTCGGCCTCAACCACGCCTTCGACCGCTGTCCCATCCGGCTGGATGTGAACCACGCGCGCGCCGTGTGCCAGCAACGTCTGCGTGATCAGCAGGTGGCGATGGCATTGCCGGTGATCGCCCTCGCTGCACATGACCGCGAGGGGCGTCTCCCGCGCCAGTTCGAGCAGGCGGTCGATGCCGGCCTGATACGTCGGCGTCTGCTCCACGCGGCGGTAATTGGGCCGCGCTTGGCCGGGATCGTAGAGCGCGGCGTCGGTGGGGCGGCCGCCCAGGACATCGCCCATAAATTCGTACTGGAGGCCGGCCGCGTGTAAATCCTCACGCAAGGTCTCGCGGTTGAACTGGTGCGCCCACTGGCTATACGGCTGGCTGCGGACATCCACCAGCGTCTCGATGGCGAACTGGCACAGCAGGTTTATGAAGGCCGGGGTCTCGTGGTTGCTGTGGCCGAGGGTGTGAATAATGACTAGAGGGTGGGGCATGGGCTTTATCGGGATAATTCTGATAAAAACTCTGCGAAATCCAGCAGTTGCGACTTCACTTGCTGCCAAGTCGCGGGTAGTTTTTCGACCAGAGGGACTATCTTAGCGGCTTCAAGCCGGGTTGCGTAGCTATGTCGCACCAAATGTCTAAACTTGCGGTATTCATCCAATGCGTAACAGGTAGCTTCGCTCAGTACCGCCGGGCGTACATCGGGTAACTCCAGCCGCATTTGTCGGAGCAATTCCGTATGCCACATATCGCCGCCTAGCGGCCCACCATCCATCTCTCTGGCGATTAGCTCCAAGGCGCGTTCTGTGCCATTGTAGAAGCTGTGCAAATTGAGCGCAACCGAGTTGAGAAAAGCGGGGCGATCTTCAATGGCGTTTTGATAGCGTTGCCAATGTTGCGTTGCAGTGTCTACCGCTTGATCTATCTCGGCTATTTCCATACGGATGCGTTGAGCCAATGTTTGCCAATGCAAAGTCATAATTCTATCCCTTCGCGCTCAATCTCTTGGTGTAAAAAATGTTTGGCGCTCTCTATAGACACCAAGTCAATGTGATAGGTTTCAGCTACAGTGTCTAAGCGACACCATGCCTTCCAAAATTGTTCTGGGAGCAAACCCTCAACGGCCAGGTCAATATCCGAACGCGGATGTACCAGGGTGCCGCGTGCGACGGAACCAAATAACCATACATGGCGTACTCCGAATTCCGTTTTGAGCAGCGCGGCGGCACGCACCGCCACACGCCGCGCGTGAGCGGCACGCGCTTGCGCTTCACGTTGAGCGCGGGCTGCCCGTTGCTGCATTGCAAGGCGATAGTGTTGTATCTCCGCTACCGTTAAATCGCTGGCCGTTTTGGACATTCAAAAGCTCCTACCTTCCCGCAATTGCCTGCTCAAACGCTGCGATGATTTCCGCGTCCATCCCCGCGATCTCTGCCAACGCGCGAATGGGCGAGCGCAAGGGTTCTTCCCAGAGCCACTCGACGCGCAGCCAGAATCCGGGCAACACCAGGGATTCATAGCGCCCGGCTTGCCCCTCAAAGCGTAATCGGTAGTATTCTCCGGCCAGTTCGTAACATTCGACGTGCTGTCGTTGCGGGTCAATGAACCAGTATTCGGGCACGCCGCCTTGCGCGTATTCGTAAAACTTCTCGCCGCGATCCCGCCCGATGCTCTCCGGCGAGATGATCTCGATCACCAAGTCCGCCGGACCTTCGAGATAATTGGCGCGCAGGCGCTCCAGATGCGCGGTCTTGACAAAAAGGATGTCCGGCTCACGCCCATTTTTCAACTTCATCTGGAAGGGTGCGCTTAACACCACGCCCAAATTCCGGTACTGTGTGAAAATCTGCAAGATGCCGGCCAGAAAGCCGCTTATATTTTGGTGACGCGCGCTTGCCGGTGATGTCATCTGCACCTCCCCATCCACCCACTCGGCCAGAGTGTCTTCATCCGCCCAATCCAGAAATTCCGGGTAGGTCATCCGCCGGTTTTCCGGCGACGTTAGCCAGACCAACGCTTTGAGATACTGCCGGGCGCGCTGCTCCGGGGATGCGGAAGATGTCACATCCGCATAGGGCGAAACGCCAGCTTGTACCATTGCCGTCCCCCTTTCTAGCTTCAGAACCCGTTGCAAATTGAGGGCGCGTCCGCACCCTCAATTTGCAACCCTAGCGCATATCCCCCGCGACTAATCCGGGATGATGTGCGTGCCGGTCTCGCCTTCGAGCGCGTCCATGATGTGCGCGGGGTCGGTGACGATGGCTTTCTTGCCGCCGGCTTCCATGTACCAGAGGACGGCGCGGATTTTCGGCTCCATGCTGCCTTTGGCGAAGTGGCCTTCGAGGAGGTATTGCTTGGCCTCGGAGACCGTGATGGTGTCCAGGTCTTCCTGGTTGGGCTTGTTGTAGTTGAGGGAGACTTTCTCGACGGCGGTGGAGATGAGGAACAGGTCTGCATTGATGGCCTGCGCGAGCAGCGAGGAGGCAAAGTCCTTGTCAATGACGGCGGCAGTGCCCACCAGGTTGCCCGCGTCGTCTTCGATGACGGGAATCCCGCCCCCGCCCACGGTGATCGCGCAGATGCCGTTATCGAGCAGCGTCTGAACCGCGTCCAGTTCCACGATCTTCTTGGGCAGCGGCGACGCGACGACGCGCCGCCAACCGCGCCCGGCGTCCTCAACGATGTTCCAGCCGTCGGCGTCGGCGCGCTTCTGGGCCTCGGCCTCATCCATGAAGCCGCCGATGGGTTTCGCCGGCGCGGCGAACGCGGGATCGTTCTTATCCACCAACACCTGCGTGACGATGGTGGCGACGCTTTTCTCGATGCCGCGCCGGTAGAACTCGTTGTTGAGGTTCTGCTGGAGCGCGTAGCCAATCGCGCCCTGCGAGTCGGCCCCGCAGACATCCAGCGGGACCTCGTGCATCCCGGCGGTCTTCGCCGCGATCTCGGAGCGTTGCAAGATGAAGCCGACTTGCGGCCCGTTCCCGTGCCCGATGGCGACATCCCAGCCTGCCTCGATCATGTTGGCGATGTGATGCGCGGTCTCTGCCGCCGCCTGATATTGGTCTTCCACGGTCTGGTGCTGCTTGCTCTTGATTAACGAATTGCCGCCAATTGCGATGACGGCCCATTTTCTCTTGGTCATAGATTACTCCTTATCGAGATTTGACTGAATTAAGTCTGGGCATGAACATTATGCGTGTTACGTATTGCGTGTTTGGTAAATTACGCAATACGCAACAGAATTTACCACATCGTCATCGCCATCACGCCCTTCTGCGCGTGGAGGCGATTTTCGGCCTGGTCGAAGACGACGGAGTTCGGGCCGTCCATCACTTCGCTGGTCACTTCGACGTCGCGGTCGGCGGGGAGGGGGTGCATGTAGATGGCGTCGGGTTTGGCGACAGACATCTTCGCCGCGTCGGTGATCCAGTCCTTGTAGCTGTCCTGGAGGCGCTTGCCCTCGGCGGGATCGGTGGTGGTGAGCATCGGCCCCCACGACTTGGCGTAGACCACGTCGGCGTCTTCAAAGCCCTCGGTCATGTCGTGGACGATCTCGAAGGCGGAGCCGCTCTTGCGCGCCATCGTTTTCGCCTCTTCCACGTACTGATCGGGCAGCTTGAACTCCGGCGGATAGGAAAGCGTCACGTCCATCCCGAAGCGCGGCATCTGGAGGATGAGCGAAATCGGCACCGACATCGGCTTGAGGTAGGAGGAGGCATAGGCCCACGAGACGACGATCTTCTTCTTGTGCAGGTCGCGCCCCTTCTTTTCCTGGATGGTCATCAGGTCGGCCAGGCATTGGAAGGGGTGGAAGAGTTCGCATTGCATATTCAGCACCGGCGAGCGGGAGGCTTCGGCGACCCAGTTGATGTACTGGTTGCCGTAGTCCCAGTCGCACTGGCGGATGGCGATGCCGTCGAAATAGCGGCCCAGGATGTCGCCGATCTCCTTGGCGGTATCCCCGTGCGCGACTTGGGTGGTCTTGGAGTCGATGAACGCCGCGTGCCCGCCCAGTTGCGCCATCCCGGCTTCGAAGGAGCAGCGGGTGCGCGTGCTGCTGAAGAAGAACAACATGCCCAGGGTCCGGTCGCGCAGGTAGGGGTGAGGTTCGCCCACCGCCCGCTTGCGCTTGAGGTCCCAGGCCATATCCAATACGGTTTCGACTTCCTCTTTGGAGAAGTCGAGGTCACAAATTAAGTCACGTCCGCGTAAACCTGTAATCATAGTTGTCTCCTTAAAAATTGATCTGGGTGCATACTGGCTATTCTTAGGGTAAGATATCGTGTTGGCCGATATTACGCAAATAGATATGATCGTCAAATTCCTGCAAGGTGATCCGTATACTCATCGTCACAGAAATTTCCTTGACCGGAGGGGTGAGATGTCGCAACGCCCGAACTCCCTTGTAACGTAATGAAGGATGAGATTTGTTTTCCAAAAACATGGTGAGTTTGCGATAAACTAACGCTCTGGTTTTCCGATCAAGCCGCCGCATACTCTTTTCAAATTGGGGGGAAGTTACCAACTCCATTGAATTATGCCTCAGCATCATCCGCTACATCAGCTTCGATGTAGGCGGCCAGCTCTCGCACGGAACCAAAACGCTGAACGTTCCCTTCCTGGTAAGCTATGGTAGCGTCTTGTTCAGCTTGTAGCCAACCGGCAGTGTGATAACGTTCCTCATCGCGTAGCAGAAATTCCTCTTTAAGGAACAGCACCATACGATAAACCTTCTCCAGTTCTTTTGGGGATAGGTCGCTGATGGCAGTTAAAACTTGCTCACGATAGTCTATAGCAGCTATGGACATAGAACCTCCAGTGTTATTCTATAAGCGCAATTACATGCTCAGAAGTTTCTGCAAACGCTGTCGCCATTCGCGCAAGACCTGTTCGTCGAATTCCCAGGCGATGCTGTCGCCTTCCCACTGTTGGGTGGCCGGGTCTGCGTCCAGTGCCGTGACGTACTCGGCATCTGTAGCCGTGCGATAGGAGAATAGATCATAGCTGCATCCGTACTTCTCTTCCCAACGCTGCACGTTCTGCTCCAATTCCCACAGGCGCGCTTGCGCTTTTTCCAGAGCGTAGCTTCGCACCGCCTCTTCGACGCTGGCCTGGAAGGGTTCTAAGATGGTCGCGTAGACTTCATCCAATTGCACTTCTAGCATACGGCCTCCCTGTTAGGATACTAGGTAATGGAGGATTTTGCATCCTCCATTACCCATCACGCTCTCCTGAATTACTCCGCCGCGCCCAACACCAGCGCGAGCAGCGCCATGCGCATCACGACGCCGTTGAAGGCTTCCTGCCAATAGCGCGACCACTTGGTGATGTCCACATCCGGCGGGATCTCGTCCATGCGCGGCAACGAGTGCAGCAAAATCGCGTCGGATTTGGCCTTGGTGGTGAGCAGTTCGCGCGTGATCTTGTAATTATCGGGCGTGAACCCGGCATCGCCCTTGCGCTCGTCGCGGGCCTTGGTGTAGTCCGGCTGCATCACCGGCTCGACCAGGATCACGTCGGCTTCGGCGATGGCCTGCTCGACGTGCTCGGCCTCGGTGAAGTCCAGCCCGTACTTCTTGAAGTCCTCTTTGTAATTCTCCGGCATCCGCATATCCGGCGAGTCGTCGAAGAGGGCGTCGGGCGTGGGGCCAACGAAGGTGATCGGGCAATCGAACTGCGTCAGCGCGTAGCCCAGGGAGTGCATCGTGCGCATCCGCATATCGCCGACCGCCAGCCAGCGCAGGCCGTCGATGTGGCCTTTCTCGGTCAACACGGTGTAGAGATCGGTGAGAATCTGCGTGGGATGTTCGCCCCACCCATCGCCGCCGTTGATGATGGGGATGCTGGCCCATTTGGCGGCCTCGCGCGGCGCGCCTTGCTGATAATGGCGCATCACGATCACGTCGCCGTAGAATTCCAGCATCTTGATGGTGTCCTTGATGGACTCCTGATACCAGTCGCCGGCGCGCGTCATCTTGGCGTCGGAGAAGCCGGTGACGCTCCCGCCCAGGCGGATCATGCCGGCCTCGTGGGCCAGGCGCGTTCGCGTCGAGGGCTGATAGAACGCCGTCACCAATGTTTTATCCGCCAGCAAATCCGAATTGCGGCGATCCCGCGCTATCGGCTCCAGCGCCTCCGCGATCTCGAAAACGCGGAAAAACTCGTTCCGCTCAAATTCCTTCAACGATAGAATGTCACGACCCATAAAACTACGCATACGCATATCTCCTTTTGTGAAATAGATAGATGTAAAACTACATTGCGGAAATGGGTGAGGGGGTGATGAGTAATATTACCCCTTACCCACTACTACTCACTTTTTACCCTAACTCCTCCGCGATCATCTGCGGCAACAGCGCGTACCACTCCGCCGCCTGGACCACCTCATCCAGCGGCACGTGCTCGTTGGTCATGTGCGCGTACTTCTCGTCGCCCGGCCCCAGGCCGATGGCCGGGATGCCCGCCTTGCCCGCCCAGTAGACGCCATTAGTGGAAAAGTCCCACGTCCCCAGGGGCCGCGGCTCGCCCCACAGGGCCTCCACCGCGCGCTGCCCGGCCTGCACCAGCGGATGCTTCTCCGGCATCAGCCACGCGGGGAAGAACTTATCCACCGGGTAGACGAAGCCCGTGTACGAAGGCTCGTCGTAATATAACTGCTGCACCCGGATTTCCTCTTGCATATAATCCGCAATCAGCCCGCGCGTCTGCGCGATCAAATCGGCGCGCGTCTCGCCAAGCGTCGTGCGGCGGTCGAGGTAGATGGTGAAGCGATCCGGCACCGCGTTGAGCGAGGCCGTGCGCACCTTCACGTCCGTCACGGCGATGGAGGCGCGGCCCTGCACCGGATGGCCGCAATAGCCGAGGCGCATCCGGCGATCCAGCTCGCGGACTTCCATAATCACCGCCATCATCTTGTAGATGGCGTTGTCGCCCAGATAGTGCGAGGCCGCGTGCGCCGATTTGCCGGTGGCCGTGATCGCCAATTCGATGCGGCCCTTGTGTCCGCGATACACGCGCATCTTGGTCGGCTCACCGATGACGACGAAGTGCGGGCGCACTTTGGGGTCTACCTCGACGAAGGCGTTGGGCGCGATGCCGTCGCACCACTCTTCCATATTGCCGAAGTAATAGACCGTGTACCCGTCCAGCAGGCCCAAATCGCGGGCCAGCGCCAACCCGTAGACCATGCCCGGCGTGCTGCCCTTCTCGTCGCACGCGCCGCGCGCGTACAGACAGCCGTTCTCGATCTTGCCCTCGAAGGGGTCCCAGGGCCACTCGGCCGGATCGCCAATGCCCACCGTGTCGATGTGCGAATCGTACACGATGACCTTCGGCCCGTCGCCGATGCGTCCGATAGTGTTGCCCATTCGGTCGAAGCGCACCTCGTCGTAATTGAGCTTGCGCATCTCGGCCTGGATGCGCTCACCCACCGGCCCGATCTGCGATTCCATCGAGGGGATAGCGCAAATCTCGCGCATAAACTGGATGATGTCTTCCCGCGCGCCTTGCACGCGCTGCTGTAATTCCTTAACGACTTTTGGGTCTACCATAGCTCTCCTATCAGAATTATGTTTTTGAAATCAAAGGGGATAAAAGGTTTTGTTTTACAAAATCACACTACTGATACGATTTGAAATGATCACAATAATGCGTCTAATAAGGTCATACTTCCCAATCTTCATAAAGCAAGCCTGGCACGCGGCTAAATTCGCGGGTGTTATGGGTCACCAGAACCACTCGATTCGCTAGGGCAATAGCTGCAATCATCAAGTCATTAGGGCCAATTGGTGTCCCTTGCTGTTCCAGTTGTGTCCGAATTTGCCCATAATGTTCGGCAGCCGCATCATCAAAAGCCAGCGACGCGAAACCACTGACAAACTGACGTAATTTAGCCATATTTTTAGCAGATTGACGACTTTTTAACACACCGTAGAAAAGTTCCGCGCGTACCACGGAACATAACACAACCTCTTGAGGTTTCGCAACTGCAAGATGTTGTTGGATAGATATAGACTGTCCATTAAGATGCTTGATACATACATTTGTGTCTAGCAAGTACATCATCGTATAGTCGCGCGCAATTCATAATCACCTTGCGGCCCGCGTTCAATCGGTGTATCCGCCAGGCAGCCATACGTAGTCTGTACAAAAGCCTGCCAGTCAGAGGGTGTTTCCTGTGAAGTAGCAACGAAGGCGCGAATGATATTGTAGAGCATCTGTATATAGTCATCTGGCAGTGCGTCAATCTCGTTTTTAAGTAAGGCGCGTGTTGTCATTGATTATCTCCTTTATTAGAAGGGATATTTCCCCGGCATACGGACATCCCCAACTACCCCACCACCTTCCGCAACACCTGGAATTTGAAATGCCCCGGCACAAAATAGGCCACGGAGTAATCCACAATGCGCTCATCGCAGCTATAGAGCTGCGAGACGAGCTTGAGCAGTGCAGTACCGCGTGGGACATCGAGCCGTTGCGCGAACTTGGCCGTCGCTTCGGTGGCGAGAATCTGCGTGCGCGAGGTCGAGAGCAGCGGCGCACCCTGCCGGAGAAACACTTCGAGCACTGACCCGCGAAAGTCATGGCTCAGGTCGTCCTGGCTCAAGTAGGTGCGCGGGACGATGTCGCGCAGGTCAGCCACCGGTTCGCCTTCCACCGAGATGACGCGGTTGATGATCAGCACGTCCACGGCGGCATCCCGCGCGAAGCCTAGCCCCTCGGCCTCTGTGGGAGTGGCGAGGCGTTCCTCCACTTCGAGGAAAGCCACCTCCGAGGCCAGGCCCAGGCGGTCAGCCATCCCCCCCAGGCTTTCCAGCACTTCCAGCCCGGTTTCCAGCACGGGGATGCGTGACGCCACGAACGTGCCCACGCCGTGCCGCCGTACCAGAGTTCCGCGTTCCGCGAAGGTGCGTAAGACCTCTCGCAGTGTCGCGCGCGACACGCCCAATTGCCGCGCCAGAGTCGGCTCAGGGGGCAGTTGATCGCCGGGACGGAGTTGTTTGATCAAATCGGCGAGGGCTTCCTCAACCTGAACGTGGGGTGGTTGGATTTTAGGATGCTGTAAATCAAGGGCCATTCAAACCTCCACTGTTTATTATAATGTCAGTTGTCTGACAAGTCAAACGGGACGCGCCGCGCGGCGCGTCCCGTTAGCATGTTTCCTGGAAGGGCAGTGACTCCCCTGAAAAAAGTCCAAAAATCCGATTTTTCCACACGCGACCTACTAAATATATGAGATTCGCACGCGGAAAATCTACATCTCGTATCAAGTTTCTAAAAAATCGGATTTTTTAGGGTGCTTTCAGTAGAATCAGCAGTTATCCCCAAAAAGCCCGTGATCTCCACAGTTTTGGGGGAGTTATCCACAGAGGCGTGCCCAAATCCCACGCGGGTTTCGGGGTAAGCTATGCCACAGATTGACGTTTGAAGCGCTCAAACCCCTAAATATGCCATCTAACCCGCCTCTAAAACCTGTGAGGCACCTGGGGAGAAGCTGTGGATAACTTTAGGGAAGTAGCGTCGCTGTGGCGGGGATGCCGGGGCGTAGCCGGTGCTCTGGGTTGGGGATGCGGATGCGGACGGCGAAGACGCGGCGAGCGCGATCTCCGGCGGTATCGACGCTGCCCGGCGTGTACTCCGCCTCGCTGGCGATGCGCTCGACGGTGCCGACGAAGCGCTCGCCGGGATGCGTATCCACGCGCACCTCCGCGCGCTGGCCTGGCGCGACCTCGCCGATGCGATCTTCGGCCACGTAGAGCGTGAGGTGAATGGTCTCCATGTCCACCAGCGTGACGATGGCCCGGCCCGCCGGCGCGATTTCGCCGACGTGATAGTTGCGGCTGGCGACCACGCCGCTGATCGGCGCGGTGAGCGTGAGCATACTCTGCTGCGTGAGCGCCAGCGTGTGGGCGGCGCGGGCCTGGGTCAGGTGCGCCTCGGCGATGCGTACCTCTTCGGCGCGGGGGAGGTCGCGCAGCCGGGCCAGTTCCGCCTGGGCCGTATCGACGGCGGCGAGGGTGGCGGTGTAGGCGGCCTGAGCGCCGCGTAACAGCGCCACGTTTTCCAGCGGATTGGCGCGCAGGTCGTAGAGCGCGTTGAGATCGGCCTGGGCCGCGTCTCGCTCGGCCTCGGCGTGGGTGATGGCGCCCTGCGCCGCCGCGATGCGCAAATCCCAGGAGCGCCGGGTCTCCGCGCTCACGTTCTCTTTGAGATCGACGTAGATGTGGCGGCGCAACTCCTCGGCGGCCAGTTCGGCCCGCGCCCCCTCGATCCGCTGCTCGGCGATGTCCCGTTGCAGCCGCGCCTGGGTAATCTGAATGTCCAACTCGATGGGATTCGTGATGGCCTCGCGGGCGTAGAGCAGGTCCCGCTCCGCGCTGTGGGCCTGGGCTTGCGCCAATTCGAGGGCGGCTTCGGCGGCGGCAAGCTCCGCGTCGCGGGGGCCGGCGCGCAGTTGGGCCAGGCTCGCTTCGGCGGCAGCGACGGCGGCGGCGGTTTGCGCGACCTGCGCCCGCGTCTCGCCGTCATCGAGGCGCACCAGCACCTCGCCGGCGGCCACGCGGTCGCCCTCTTGCGCGGCTAACGCGGCGATGCGCCCGCCTAGCTCCGAGGCCACCACGACGGTGCGCCCTTCTAGCGCGCCGGTTCCGGTCAGCGGCGCGGGCTGCGCAGCACTCTGACACGCTGCCAGCAGTAGAATCAGCGGCAGCGCGAGCCAGAAATAGCGCGCGAGAACGCGCGTCAAAAGCATCTTGCTTGGCCTGCTTTTCATTCGCTAAACCCGCTGCTCAAAACCGCTTCCGCCAGCATCCCCGGCTTGAGCCGATGCGCCGGATTGTCCACGCGCACATGGACGGCGAAAACCAGCGTCGCGCGATCCTCTGGCTGCGGGACGTTCTGGGGCGGGAACTCGGCCTCCATCCCGATGAACGTGACCGTCCCGGCAAAGTTCTCGCGGGGGAAGCTGGCGACGGTCACGCCCACCGCGTCGCCGAGCGCCACGCGCCCTAGCTCTCGGACGGGCAGGTAGAGCGTGAGATACACCGCGTCGAGGTCGGCGAGCATGTAGAGGGGCGCGCCCGGCCCGGCCAACTCCCCTGCTTCCAGCGGGCGGTCGAGCACGATGCCGTTGACCGGGGCGACCAACGTCTGCTGGCCGAGCGCGATCCGCGCCTGCTCAAGCTCGGCCTGGGCTTGGCGATACAGCGCCTCCAGCGCCGCGATCTCCTGAGCCGTCGCGCCCTGGCGGAGACCGTCCACCTGCGCCTGGGCCATCGCCTCCTGCGCCTCGGCCTGGCGGCACTGGGCTTCGGCCCGATCCACCTGCGCCAGAATTTGTGTGGGATGGGCGCGCATCCGATAGAGCAAGTTGAGGAGATCGCGCGTTCCGGCATAACCGGCCTGCGCCGTGTGGACGCCCACCCACGCCTGCCAGTAGTAGTTGGGCGCGAAGTGCGCTTCGACCGGCATGTAGATGTTCAGATGGCGATAGAGCGATACCTGGTGGCCCTCCACGATGATCTCGTTATCGCCAAAGCGGTACGTGCCGGAGGGCGGCGGATGCTCTTGCAAAAAGTCTAGGATTTCTTGGGGCAGATCGAAGGGCACGTCGCTGATGTCGCCTTCATAGACGAGCACCTTGTCGGGCACATCAGCCAGACGCTCGCGGCCATCCTCGAATTGCTCCTGGGCGATCCCGGCCACATCCTTGTACGCCCCGGCGATGGCGCGCGCGGCGTCGGCGGCGCGCAGGTGCGCTTGCGTCACAGCGATCTGCCGGTTGAGGGCCTGGGGGTCTTCGAGGATAGCGCGCGCATCGGCCCACGCCTGGCACGCGCCGACGCGCCCGGCTGCGGCCTGCGCCCGTTGCGCCTCGGCCACCTGGATTTCGGCCTCGGTGACGCCCTGGCGGGCCATATCGAGGCGGGCCTGGGCCTCGGCCACCCGGCCCTCGGCCAGCGCGACCTGGGCCTGGGCGACGCGGGCATCCAGGTAGACCAGGGGATCGCCGGCGGCCACTTGCGCGCCGATTTCGGCGGTGAGGGTGAGGACGCGCCCGCCGACCTGGGGGGCGACGTTGAGCTTGTCGGCCTCGATAAAGCCCGAAGCGGCCGGCGGGCCGACGGGCGCGGCTTCCTGGCTCTGGCAGGCGGCGAAGAGGAACAGAAGGACAACGCAAAGTCGCCAAGATTCAAAGACGCCAAACCTTAAAAATCTTTGCGTTAAAAATAAAGCGTTTTTCAGGAGCGTCATGCTATCGCCTCCAACTCGCCGACGGGGTTGATCCGCGCGCGCACTTGCGAGATAAACACATCTTCCAGCGAGGGCAGCACCTCGTCCACAGCGTGGACGGCGAGGCCCTCGGCTTCCAGGCGGTGGCGCACGGCGGGGATTTCATCCGCTGCATCCGGCGCGACCAGATGGACGCGCGAACCGTACAGCGCGACCTCGTCGAAGGCGGCCATCTCGCGCAGGATGGGCATGGCGGCGCGGGCGTTATCGCAGGTGACTTCCAGGACTTGCCCGCGCATTTTGGTGCGCTTGATCTCGTGGGGCGAGCCTTGCGCGATGACGCGCCCATCCAGGATGAAGGCTAGGTCGCGGCAACGCTCGGCCTCGTCCATATAGTGGGTGGTGACGAAGATGGTCGCGCCCGCTTCGGCCAACTCGTAGAGCAGGTCCCAAAAGGCGCGGCGCGAGATGGGGTCTACCCCGGCGGTCGGCTCGTCCAGGAAGAGGAGGGCCGGCTCGTGGAGGATGGCGCAGCCGAGGGCTAACCGCTGCTTCCAGCCGCCGGCGAGGTCGCGGGTAAGCTGGCGCTCGCGGCCTTCCAGCCCGGCCATCTCCAGCACGTAGGTCTTGCGCCGCTTGAGCCGCTCGCGCCGCAGGCCGTAGACGCGCCCGTAGAAGTCCAGGTTCTCCTCGACGGTGAGGTCGCGGTACAGGCTGAATTTCTGCGACATATACCCAAGCTGGCGGCGGACGGCCAGGGTCTCGCGGGCCACGTCATAGCCCAGGAGCAGCGCGGAGCCGGCGGTGGGTTGGAGCAGACCGAGTAACATGCGGATGGTGGTGGTCTTCCCCGCGCCGTTGGGGCCGAGGAAGCCGAAGATGCTGCCCTGGGGCACCTCAAACGTGACGCCATCCACCGCCGCGAAGCTGCCAAAACGCTTGACCAGATCGCGCGCGACGATGGCGGCGGGTGCCGCCGGATCAGGCACGGGCCTTCAATGCCGCCTGCTTGCGGACGAGGTGGATGAACGCCTCTTCCATCCGGGGCGGGGTGACGCGCATCCACAGGATTTGCTGGCCGTGATCTGCCAACGTGTGCCGCACGGCGTCGATGCGCTGCTCGGCATCATCCACAAAAATATGGAGCATATCGCCATAGGTCTGCACCTCGTGGATACCGGGCAGGCTTTCGAGGGCCGGGGCCGAGCCGTTGAGACGGTCGGGCCGAATCTCCAGCATCTCGCCTTCGATGCGGTTCTGAATGGCGGCGGGCGCGTCGCAGGCGATCAGGCGCCCCTGGAACATCAACCCCACGCGAGAACAGCGCTCGGCCTCGTCCATATAGGGCGTGCTGACGACGATGGTGATGCCTTCCAGATGCAGATCGCCCAGGATGTCCCAGAATTCGCGCCGGGAGACGGGATCGACGCCGGTGGTCGGCTCGTCCAGGTAGATGACCTGGGGCTGGTGGATGAGGGTACAGGCCAGCGCGAGCTTCTTCTGCATCCCGCCGGAGAGCCGTCCGGCGCGGCGCGCGGTGAAGCGTTCCAGGCGCGAAAATTGCAACAGGCGCGGGATACGCTCGCGGCGCTCGGCGGCAGAGACCTGGTAGATGTCGGCGAAGAAGCGCAGGTTCTCCAGGATGGTGAGGTCTTCGTAGAGGCTGAACTGCTGCGCCATATAGCCGATGTGGTGCTTAATGGCCTCGGCTTGCTCGCGCACGTCGTGGCCGACCACCGACGCGCTCCCGGCGGTCGGCTGCATAATCCCGGCGAGCAAGCGCAGCGTGGTTGTCTTGCCGGCGCCATCCGGCCCCACCAGCCCGAAGATCTCGCCCCGCTCGATAGCCAAATCCAGATGATCGACGGCAACCAGATCGCCGAAGCTGCGGGTCAGTTGGCGCATCTCGATGACGGATGACTCTGCGTTCAAGGTACCTCCTCCGGCTGTTGCCGCACGCCGTAGAGAAAGAAATCAGTCAACTCGTGGGCCAGCGCGTCGCGGCGCGCGCTGCTGAGATAATCGCCGGTCTCCATCTCAGAGGTGATGGCGAAGAGAAAGACCGTGCCCAACATCGCGCGGGCTACAATCTGCGGGTCGTGGGGGCGGGCCTTGCCGGTCTCGATGCCGATTTTGAGGAATAGCTCAATGGTGTTGACCAGCGGCGCGAGGACGCGGTTCAGGTATTGGGTGCGCAGGCTGTCATCGGTCCACATCTCGCCAACGACGGCGCGGAAGAAGGGGCGGTACTCCTCCACCACGCGCAACTGCTCATCGAGCACACAGCGGATAAAACTGCGTTCCTCATCGGGCGTGGCGTGGGAGGGCAACTCGCGGGGGATCAGATGCACCAATTGCTCGGCGATACTGAGCAGCAGATCGCGTTTGTCATCAAAGTACAGGTAGATCGTGCCGGTGGCGATGCCGGCCTCATCGGCGATCTCGCGCATCGTGGCACGCTGGAAACCATTGCGGGCAAAAACCCGCGCGGCGGCTTCCAGAATCAACTCCTTGCGTTGTTCGCGCGCTGTTTCGCGCCATGTCGTCATGTGTCCTCGCCCCTAATGAACTGATATTCAGTATAATGAACGCTCGTTCATTATTTTACCATAATCTAACGGCTTGTCAATGATGGGCGGGGTGTGTGGTGCGTGGTGCGCGTTGGCGGGTGCTGGTTTTTATTGCGAGAAACACCCTGTCGCGTCAATAAGTCTTTAGACACCTTGACTTTTCTGCTGAGGTGTGTATCCTTTTCTCGTACCCCATAGTCATATTTAAGGAGACACTGATGCCTAAACGAGTGATTCGCGCCCCCAGAGGCACTGAGCTACATTGCAAAAACTGGCTGCTGGAAGCCCCTTTCCGCATGATCCAGCACAACCTCGACCCCGAAGTCGCCGGGGACCCGGATAATCTCATCGTGTATGGCGGACGCGGCAAGGCCGCCCGCGACTGGGCGAGCTTCGACGCCATCTTGGACACGCTGCAAAAAATGGACGTGGACGACACGCTGCTGGTGCAATCCGGCAAGCCGGTCGCCGTCTTCAAGACGCACGAGGACGCCCCCCGCGTGCTGCTCGCCAACTCCAACATCGTGCCCGCGTGGGCCACGCAGGAGAACTTCGACAAGTGGGAGCAGGCCGGGCTGATGATGTACGGGCAGATGACGGCCGGCTCGTGGATTTACATCGGCACGCAGGGCATCCTCCAGGGCACTTACGAGACCCTGGGCGAACTGGCCCGCCAGCACTTCGGCGCGCGCGCCTCGCTCAAGGGCACGTTCACGCTGACCGGCGGCCTCGGCGAGATGGGCGGCGCGCAGCCGCTGGCCGTCACGATGAACGAGGGCGTGGCCCTGGTCGTGGAGGTCGATCCCTGGCGAGCGGAGCGCCGCCTCAAGCACCGTTACGTCAACGAAGTGATGACCGACCTCGATGCCGCGCTGGACAAGGTGGCCGCGTGCCAGGCGGCGGGCGAAGCCTACTCTATCGGCCTCATCGGCAACGCCGGCGACGTGTTCCCCGAACTCCTGCGCCGGGGCGTCATCCCCGACGTGGTCACAGACCAGACCTCGGCCCACGACCCCCTGAGCTACGTCCCCAACGGGATGAGCTTCGAGGACGCCGTGAAGTTGCGCGAATCCGACCCGGCTCGCTATCAGTGGGAGGCCATCCGCACGATGACCGAGCACTGCGCGGCGATGGTCGAGATGCAGAAGCGCGGGGCCATCGTCTTCGACTACGGCAATAACCTGCGCCAGCGCGCCTTCGACAACGGCCTGGAAGACGCCTTCAGCTATCCCGGCTTCGTCCCGGCCTACATCCGCCCGCTCTTCTGCGAGGGCAAGGGGCCGTTCCGCTGGGTGGCCCTCTCTGGCGACCCGGAGGACATCTACGCGACCGACCGCATCATCCTCGACCTGTTCCCCGAAGATGAGCACCTGGTGCGCTGGATCAAGATGGCGCGTGAGCAGGTGGCGTTCCAGGGCTTGCCCTCGCGCATCTGCTGGCTCGGCTACGGCGAGCGGGCGCGGGCCGGACTGGCCTTCAACGCGGCAATAGCCGACGGACGCATCAGCGCGCCCATCGTCATCGGGCGCGATCACCTCGACGCCGGTTCCGTCGCCAGTCCCAACCGCGAGACCGAGGCGATGAAGGACGGCTCCGACGCCATCTCCGACTGGCCCATCCTCAACGCGCTGATTAACGCCGTGGGCGGGGCGACGTGGGTGAGCTTCCATCACGGGGGCGGCGTGGGCATCGGCTACTCGCAGCACGCCGGGCAGGTCATCGTCGCCGACGGCACCGAGGCGGCGGCGCGGCGCTTGCAGCGCGTCCTCACCACCGACCCCGGCATGGGCGTCGTCCGCCACGCCGACGCGGGATACGACGAGGCCATCCAGCACGCGAAAGCGAAGGGGATTTGGATGCCGATGCTTGGATAACACAGGTGCGTTGCACTTCCAAAGTGCAACGCACCTGATCGGCTCTGAGCGGATCGTCAGATCCGCGACTACGCGGCGAACCGGGGAACTGACGTTCCCCTTG
>SLSP01000338.1 GCA_007130345.1 Thermoflexales bacterium | reverse complement strand
CGGTTCGCCACGTAGTCGCGGATCTGACGATCCGCTCTGAGCGGGGCTAACTGGGGAGGGACTTCCGCCGCGCTGTACTAGTAAAGCGCGGCTTAAACAACGTCCCAGTTGAATATGCTCCAAGGGGAACGTCAGTTCCCCGCTACGGCGTATAGTCGCGGATCTGACGATCCGCTCTAAGCGAGGCTAATTGAGGAGGAACTTCCGCCGCGCTGCACTAGACCGGTAGTACTCGCTTGAGCCGTCCCCGAGACGGGGACTTCGAGCTATTTTTGCGGGTTGCTCACAAAACTGAAGTGTTACCCCTTGTTCAGAAGCATTATCCTCGCATCAGTTTTGACGTTTGACGCACGACGTTTGACGACCGGACACGTCACCGCTTCACGCTGCAGCGTCCGGGGGATCGAGTAGCTCACGCGCGGTCTTCAGCCACGTCACGATCTCGATGTGTTGGGGGCACTGCTCCTCGCATTGCAAGCACGCGACACACCGATCCGCGCGCGCCTCCTCTTTGAGCCACTGGTAGGATGTTCGCGCGCCCGCGACATCCTGATACATGATCGCCTCGTTGTAGATCTCGAAGACACGCGGGATGTTCACGCCGTTGGGACAGGGCAGGCAATAGCGGCATTGCGTGCAGGGGATGGGACTCATCGTTTCGTAGGCGGCGCGCACGTCCTCGATCAAGGCCAACTCCGCCTCGGTCAGCGTGCCGATGCCCGAACGCGCCGCGCTGGCGACGTTCTCGGTGACGTGCTGCATCTCGCTCATCCCACTGAGCAGGAGGGCGACCTCCAGCTGGTGCCATAGCCATTGCAAGGCCCAATCGGCCGGCGTGCGTTGCGTGGCGGCGGTGGCCCAGAGGCGCGCGACTTGCGGCGGCGGCGGATTTTTCGCCAGCCGCCCCCCGCGCAATGGCTCCATAATGATCACGGCCAGGCCCTTGTCGGCGGCGTAGCGCAATCCCCGCAAGCCGGCCTGATAGTCGATGTCCATAAAGTTGTACTGAATCTGGCAGAACGTCCAGTTGTCATAAGCGTCCACGATGCGCTCGAACACCTCGTACTGGTCGTGGAACGAGAAGCCCAGGTGCCCAATTCTGCCGGAGGCGATGGCCTTCTCGGCCCAGGGGAGCACGTCCAGCGCGTGAATCTTCTCCCACACGTTTTGGTGCAGCGCGTGGAGCAAGTAGAAGTCGATATGATCGGTCTGCAAGCGTTCTAGCTGCTGGTCGAGATATTTGTCAAAGTCGGCTGCCGATTCGACTAACCAAACCGGCATCTTGGTCGCCAGTTTGACCCGTTCGCGGTAGCCATCCTGGAGCACGCGCCCGACAAACGGCTCGCTCGCGCCACCGTGATAGGGCCAGGCCGTGTCCACATAATTGACGCCCTGATCAATGGCGTGGCGGATCATCTCCGTCGCCACCGGCTCATCAATCTGCTTGGGATCGTCGTTCAGGGTGGGCAGGCGCATCGCGCCGAAGCCGAGCGCCGAGGTCTTCCAATCTAATGTGCCAAATGTGCGGTATTGCATAACTCCTCCTGGGGGTTAGTTGATAACGGGGGATGCCATGTTCCGTATGGTTACGCCTTCAGCGCGTCAAAATAGGGGCGAAAGGTGGCATAAGTGTCATCCAACGACTCTGGGATCACGCGGGTTTGGCCGATGACGGTCATATAGTTGGCGTCATCCGTCCAGCGCGGGACGACGTGCAGATGCAAGTGCTCGGCGACACCCGCGCCGGCGGCCCGGCCCTGGTTCACGCCGATGTTGAAGCCGTGCGGGGTGTAGACCTCGCGCAGCGCGTGGATGGCGTGACGCACCAACTGCATCATCTCCAACAGGATGACGTCGTCCAGCGCGTCCAGATGCTCCGTGTGCTGGCGCGGCACGACCATCATGTGCCCGTTGTTATAGGGGAAGCGGTTCAGCACCACCAGCGCGCCGGAGCCGCGATAGAGGATGTGCTCGACGGCGTCCTCGCCCTTGAACTTCTCGCAGAACATACATCCTTCCACGCGGGGATTTTCTCCTTTCAGGTAGATCATGCGCCAGGGTGCCCACAATTGTCGCATAGCCTATCCGAGCAACCCCGACCCGGCAGCCAATTCCTGCATCTCCTGGGTGATGGCCTGCCGCCGCGCCGATTGTACTTCCATGGTCAGCTCCTCGATGAGGCGTTGGGTGTTCTTGGTGGCCGACTCCATCAACTGGAAGCGCGCCGAGTGCTCTGAGGCCGCCGAATCCAGCAGCAGGTAGTAGAAGCTGAGGGCCAACCACTGTCCCACCAGGCGGGTGTACAGGCTCAGAGGATCCGTCTCCACAATAATGGGCGGCCACAATGCCCCGGCGGATATGCGCGCGGCATCGGGTAGCTCCGGGGGCAGCAGCCGCTTGACGATGGGCGCGTAATCTCCCGCTCCCTGATAAGCGTTGTAGATAATGTCCACCGCGTCGATGTCGTGGGCCTCGTAACGGCGCAGCCATTGGCGCGTCAACTCCTGGGCCATACTGAAGGGCACCAACGTGGTCACGGGGAGGCGACGTGCCCAGGCCGGCTCGTGCCCCTCGCGCTCCAATGTGCGCGCCACCCGCGACCCCAAAGCGGCCAGTTCGATCTGGCCGCCGGAGACCTGGCGGCGGGTGAGGTACTTATCGGCGTGCTCTACCACGATAGCGTTGAAGCGTCCGCACAGCCCGCGCTCGCTGCCGATGACCAGGGCCACGGCTGACTTGGGTTGTCGCGTCAGGGCGGCTCCCGGGGCCTGATAGTACCGCCTCACGTAAGGTATCCGGGGTGCTAAGGCCCGAAGTCGCGCTTCCAGGTTCCAGTCGCGCTCCGGGTGCAGATGGGGCAACACACTCGGTATCAGGGCCAACAAGCGACTGCTGTACCCTTGCAAGTCGGCCCGCCGGTTGAGGGCCATCTGCCAGCTTCCCAGGGAGATGGTGCGCAGCGCGACCAGGATTGGCTCGACCGTGTGAATGTTGGATAGCCGCGCTTGAACGCGCTCGATGTCCTGACCCATATCAGTACGTTTCGAAGCGGTCCAAATCCCAGACGAAGACTACGGCATAGCCCACTTCGGCGATGCCGGACTTGCCATGTTGTGAGCGCGCGCCCTTCTTACCGCCTCCCACTTCGACCTGCACGCGACAATGCTCTTGGATAATCGCCAACACCTCATCGACCTTATCCACATCCGCCGCCACGAAGACCATCTGCTGCGCTTGTTGGAGTACGCCGCCCCGGCTGTCGGTAAAAGTGGCCCCGTATCCGGCATTGATTAAACTGTCAATCACCGGATTCGCCTGATCGCGGGATACAACGGCCATGATCATTTTTCGCATACCCTACCTCACTGAGACCCACGCTCGCGGAAACGTGCCGCCGTGACTTTCAACGCCGACTGCATATCCTCGTGCCATACCCCCTCGCGCTGGAGTTGCGCGACCATAGCCGGTTGTGTTTCCTGGATATAAGCGAGGAAATCACGTTCATAGGCCGAAATCTCGTTGACCGGCACTTCGTCGAATACCCCCAGCGCCGCAGCCCGGAGCAAAATCACCTGCGCGACCATCGGCATCGGTTCGTGCGCCGCCTGCGTCAGCAGTTCGCGCAGCCGCTCGCCGCGCCGAATCTGCTGCTGCGTCGAGGCATCGACCTCGGTGCCGAAACGCGCGAAGCGCGCCACCTCCTCGAACTGCGATAGCTCCAGCCGCAGGTTAGAAGCCACCGAGCGCATGGCCGGCACCTGAGCCGCGCCCCCCACGCGCGAGACGGAGCGCCCCACATCAATGGCCGGCTTGTTGCCTTCGTTGAATAGGTCACTATCCAGCACTATCTGCCCGTCGGTAATGGAAATCAGGTTAGTGGGGATGTAGGCCGAGACGTTGCCACGTTGCGTCTCCACGATGGGGAAGGCCGTGATGGAGGCCCCGCCATGTTCTTCGTTGAGCTTGCACGCCCGCTCCAGGAGACGCGAATGCAGGTAGAAGATGTCGCCGGGATAGGCTTCGCGGCCCGGCGGACGCCGCAGCAACAGGCTCAACTCGCGGTAGGCGTCGGCGTGCTTGGTCAGATCGTCGTAGATGACGAGCACGTCGCGGCCTTCGTGCATCAGGCCCTCGGCCATTGTGCAACCGGCGTAAGGGGCCAGATACCGCAGCGCGGGCGGGTCGTCCGGGCCGGACATCACAACGGTGGTGTATTCCATAGCGCCAGTCTCTTGCAACAACTGGATGACGGCCAGGGTGGAGGACTTCTTCTTCCCAATGGCAACGTAAATGCAGGCCACCCCGGTATCCTTCTGGTTGATGATGGCATCCACGGCCAACGTCGTCTTCCCCGTCTGGCGATCTCCCAAAATCAATTCGCGCTGGCCCCGGCCAATGGGGATGAGCGCGTCGATGGTCTTCCAGCCGGTATAGAGCGGTTCGTTCACCGGTTGCCGCGCCACAATGCCCGGCGCGGCGTGTTCCAGGTACCAGGAATACGTCGCGTCCACCGCGCCCCGGTCATCGAGGGGTTCGCCCAACGGGTTGACCACGCGCCCTAGCAGTTGATGGCCGGCGGGGATGCGCAACCGCCGCCCTGTCGCCATCACCTGATCGCCGCCCTGGATGCCGCGTTCCGAACCGAGCATGATGACGTCGATGTGACTGTGTTCCAAATTCAGAATCAAGCCCTGAACGCCGGTGGGGAAATCCACCAACTCCTCGGTGCAGGAACGGGGCAATCCCGAAAGGGTCACGACGCCTTTCCCGATGTATTGCACGGTTCCCACCGCGAGCAGCCGCACTTCGGACGGCACATTAGGGAGTTGGCGGCGCAAGAGACGCGCCAGCGTGTTGATCTCCGGCGCAATATCTCGATTGCCCACCGCGCGGGCCACGTTACGGCTGATGTGCCGGACGATGCCGGTCGCATCAGCCTGGTAGACGCGAACCGCGTCGTCGGTGTGCCGGGCCTGCTCGTGTAAGGCTTGCTGCACGCGGGATACTTCCTCTGATGCGCGGGAGGTCTCGTGGGTGTCCGAGGCCGTGTCGGCAAGCTGCCGCGCGATCACTTTACTCGTCGTCATAGGTCACTTGCTCCCGCAGCGCGTCGGAGACCGTGTCGCGCAGCGCGTCCAGCTTCCCGGCGATGCTGTTATCCAGCACCAGATCGCCCACGCGCACGCGCACGCCCACGCCCAACTCCTCCGCCAGTTCGATGTCGAGATTGACGTTGCGATCCGCCAGCGCGGTGAAGGTACGCACCAGCTTGCCCTGCTGAATCGGCGAAAGTTGCCGGGCCGTCCGCACCACCACCGCCGGCGTGCGGTCGCCCAGCGCGCGTCGGAGCGCCGTCACCCGCGTCATCTCGCTGCGTCCCATCTCCCAAACGCGGCTGTTCAGCTCCTCCACCATCGTCTCGTGGACTTCCTGGGGCGTGACCTGACCGATGATCAAGCCACTGACATCGAGAATGGTCTTCAGCAAGTCGTCGTGGAAATCTGCCGCCGATTGCCGCCGCAACCGTGCCGCGTCGCTGTGCGCTTCTTCGAGGATGCGTTCGACTTCGACCTGTACCGCGTCAAGCAACGCCTGGCGTTCCTCTTCGGCACGCTCGCGCGCTTCACGCACAATGGTGGCCGCTTCAGTCTCGGCCCCTTCGAGGCGCGCTTGCAACTCGACGCGCAGCACGGCAAGCGCATCTTTTTCTTGCTGGATCTCTTCCAACAACGTCCG
>SLSP01000527.1 GCA_007130345.1 Thermoflexales bacterium | reverse complement strand
CTGACAAAATGCAAAAATCCGATTTTTCCACACGCGACCTACTGTAATATATGAAATTCGCACGCGGAAAATCTACATCTCGTATCAAGTTTCTAAAAAATCGGATTTTTTAGGGTTCTTTCAGTAGAGTCTACTAAATATATGAAATTCGCACGCGAAAAATCTATCTGTAGTGTCAAATGTCTAAAAAAGCGGATTTTTGGGGTGCTTTCAGTAGCGTCATGGCCTCAATTTGTGTGGCCTTTATCCCGATCTCCGGCACTTTTCGCACCAGGCGCGACCAGCCCCGGCGCGACCATCGAAAGCCCGTACTTCCCGCTGACGCCGCCGCCTAGCGCGGCCAGCCCGGCCACGCCGAGAATGCCGCCCACAAGGCCCTGGATAAACAGGAAGCCTAGCAGCATCGCGTAGATGCCGGTCAGGACGTGGATCAGGCGCTCGCCTTCGCTGATGGAGTTCGTCATCTCAGCCCTCCGCCTCTAGCTTGAGCAGGTACTCGCGGATGTCCAGCGCGGCGCGCGTGCCGTTCCCCACCGAGATGCTCAGTTGCGCGGGATTGTCGGCCCGCACGTCGCCGATGGCGTACAGCCCGGCGACTTTGGTGCGCATGTTTTCGTCGGAATGAATGTAGCCCCACTTATCACGCGCCACCAGATCGGCCACGAACTCGCTATCAGGCGAGTATCCCACATAAATGAAGACGCCGTCGGTGGGGAAAAGCTGCTCTTCGCCGGTCTCCCGGTCGATGGCGACCACGCCGGTCACGGTTTTGTCGCCCTTAATCTCTGTAACTTGCTGGTTGAAGCGCAGCGTGCTCTTGGGATGCTCCCGCGCGCGATCCTGGAGGATGCGCTCGGCGCGGCTGGTGGGCAGGAATTCGAGGAAGGTGACGTGGTTGGCGTAGTCCAGCATCGGGATTCCATCTTGCAGCCCGGAGTTGCCCGCGCCGATGACGATCACGTCTTTGTCTCTGAAGAACGGGCCATCGCAAGTGGCGCAGTACGAGAGACCGCGCCCGTAGTATTCCTTCTCACCGGGGATGCCGAGCTTTTTCGGACGACTCCCGGTGGCAAGGACGACGGTGCGGCCCTGATAGACCTGGCCGCCTTGTGCGTGAACCTCGAATCGCCCAGCATCTCGCGGATCAACTTTCACCACCTCGCCGAATTCAACCAGCTCCGTCCCGAATCGCTCGGCCTGCTTGCGGAAGCGCTCCATCAGCTCCATCCCGTTGATGCCGTCGGGGAAACCAGGATAATTTTCGATCAGGTGAGTGGTGGCGGCCAGCCCGCCGACCGATTCCTTCTCCAAGATCAGGGTCTTCAACCCGTCGCGGGAGGTATAGATGGCCGTAGTCATCCCGGCAGGGCCGGCCCCGACAATGACGACATCGTAGAGATCGCCGCTGGTCGCTTTTTTCTTCGTCTCTGGTTGCAAATTGAATTCCAACATAATGCCTCCTAAAAAACGGCTGAAACGGACTTAAAGACACCGGATTGAACGGATGAAACCCCGTGAGACCCCATCGTGTACACGTTTTCACGGTCTAACGTTCGCACGTTCCTTCATTGTACTCATTCCCGGCGCGCTTACAAGCTACGCGCTTCCGGGCCGATGTAGCGCGCTTCCGGCCAGATGATGCGCTCGGTCGCGCGTTGCTCGTGGTAGTGCGCCACCCATCCAGCGATGCGCGCCGCCGCAAAGAGAGCGGTGTGCAGGTCGTCGGGGATGCCGAGGAGGCAGAAGGTGGGCGCGTAGTAGAAATCCACGTTGATGTGCAGGTCAAGCCGGGCGGCCATCTCGTGTCTGAGGGCTTGCGCGACCTCGTACCAGGGCAGATCGCCGCACACCTCGCTCAGATCGCGGGCCACCTCGCGGAGCACGGCGGCGCGGGGATCGGGGGCGCGGAAGACGCGATGGCCGAAGCCCGCGATCTTGCGCCCGGCGGCGCGCTCTTGCTCGACGTAATCGCCGGCACGCTCCGGTGTGCCGATGGCGCGCAAAACTGGCATCACCAGGGGGCCGGCGCCGCCGTGACGCGGGCCGCTGAGGACGGCCAGGGCCGTCGCCACTGCCGCCGGGAGCGGTGCCTCGGTGGAGGCCGCGATGCGCAGCGCGAAGGTGGAGGGGTTGAGGGACATCTCCGCCAGTAGCAACATCGCCACGTCGAGGGCGCGCGCTTCTTGCGCAGTGGGGGGGCGATCACGCAGCATCCATAGGAAGTTGGCCGCGTGGCCCAACGTGAGGTCGGGCGGGACAGGGGCAAGCTCCCGACGCATCCGGTGATGTGCCGCGATGAGCACGGGGGCCAGCGCGACCAGATCGCGCCCATCGGCCTCCGGCAGCGCGGAGATCGCGATGCGGAGCGCGGCCATCGGTGGCGTCGCGGGCGGCAGATCGCGCAGCAGGTTCAAGAGAAAGCCCGGCGGGGTTCGCCGGGCTTTGAGGGCCGCTTCAAATGCGCGTAGATCGGCGGCGGAAGGCAGATCGCCATCCCACAGGAGCTTGACGACGGCTTCGTAGGAGGCCGCTTCGGCTAACGCGGCGATGTCGTAGCCCCGGAGACGCAGTTCGCCCGCCGGGGTGGCCTCAGAAAGCGCCGTTTCAGCCGCGATGATGCCGCGCAATCCTCGGAACGTCATTATCCGCGTCAGGCCAGCGCGGCTTTGATGGCTTTGACGATCATCTCAGGCGGCGCTGCGCCCTCGACGCGCTCTTTCCCGTTGACGATGCTCAACGGCACGCCCATCACGTTGAATTCGGTGGCGAGTTCCTGGAATTCCATTGATTCGACTACCTCGGCGTGAACCAGATCGCTCTCGGTTGCCATCTCGTAGGCCAAGACTGCCGCGCGCGGACAGTAAGGGCAGGTGGGGGTCACGAAAACCTGCAAGTGTACGGGCTTCTTCAGACTGCCCAGGAACGCCTGGGTCGATTCGTCAAGGTCGGAGATGCCGACACTGGCCTTCTGGATGCCGTGCAGCAGGGTCGAGAATTCGTACCCGGAAGGTATGCCGTAGAAGCGCAATCCATAATCCTTCTCGCCCAAAATGGCGATAGCTGGGGCCATCTCGATGTTGAGCGCGGCGGCTTCATCTTGCGCGGCGTCGAAGTTGTGAGTCTCTACGGTCACTTTGTCAGACACGGCAGCGACCTCTTCCGCCAACTGTACAATTTGCGGGCAGTATTCGCAGTCTTTGCTTTTGGTAAAAATTACCAACTTCACTGCGTTGGGCATATCTGACAACATCTCGGTTACGTTTTGCAGAATCTCTTCGTTCAGTAAAGCCATAGTTTTTCCCCCTAAGACTTGGTTAGCACCTTTGACAAGGTGACGATTAACGCTGTCATTATAGCATAGCGCAAGGCATCGTCAAGATTAGGATATTTGTATCATTCTTTTATAGCTTATTCCGGCGCGCTATACGTCCGCAGCACCCGTTGCAACGCCCGCAGCAGCGCGCCATCCTGCTCGAAGCCCTGCTCGCCCAACTCGCTCAGGCCCAGGTAGACAGCGCGACGGCAGCGGCGCACCAGGCCCAGGGCCAGATGGCGCAGCGTGCGTTGGCGGAGGGCGAACTCGTCGTCGTCCGTCCAGGGCTTACCCATCGGCCAGCGGCGGCTGAGGACGTGGGGATGCGTCAACGGCTGATAGAGGCGCTCCCACCAGCCGCGCCCGCCGACGTTGAGCCAGAACTGCACCTCGACGGGGCGGTTGTTGAGCAGGAAGGTGTACGCCGGGGCGAGCAGCACCGCGTCCTCTTCGGGCGGACGCCAGCGCCACACGTACTGCGCCGCGATGACGCCGCGCTCCACCATCCGCAGGTACTCCTGGCCCAATGCGATGCCCTCGTCCAAGTCCGGCGCGATCCAGCGGAACTTGCGCACGGACTCGATCAGGGTTGCCGCGACGCGGGCCGCTTCCACGTCCCGGTGGAAGCCGAAGCCCGGCTGCGAGAGCAGCTCGCCGAAGAGCCGCGCCAGGAAGTGATCCAGCGGGGCCGGTTCGTCGAGGCTGTAGCGGAAGAGCCAGTCGCGCAGGGCCTCGTAGCGGTTGCCGAGCACGTAGGTGACGCGCTGCTGCATATCGGGGTTGACGCCCTCGAAGGCGGCCAACTCGCCTGTGCCTTGCCGGGTGCGATACAGCACCTCGGCGAGCAGTTGCGCGCGCACCAGGTCGAGTTCGGCGATGGCCTGGACGAGCGCGTGGGTCACGTCGTAGCGCGTGGGCGTGACGCGCCACCGGGGATGCGCCAGCGCGGCCAGCGTGAGGAGCGCCTGGGTCGCCGGTTCGTCGCGCAGCGCGCGCGAGGGGCGATGGGAGCGCGTGGGAATCTCGCGCTGCGCCAGCCGGTGCGCCAGCGAGAAGCGCAGCGCGTCGCTGAGGTAGGGCGCGAGCACCACGATCTCGCTCGGCGGCAGGCCCTCGCCGTGTACCAGGGATTCTATCTCGTCGGCCACCCAGTCCAGCATCTCCGGGTGATAGTGGCGCGGCTCATAGTGGATGGGGAGCGCGCCATCCAGCGTCGCCAACGCCTGCGCGACTGCCGCCTTCTGCTCGCGGGCCGACGCGGGTGTCATCGTCGCGGCGAGCGCGTCGCCGAAGGCGCGCAGCGGCGGCCCGGCCACCAGGGGCGCGGCGAAGGTCACGGTCGTGTCGCACACCTCGGCCAGGGCGCGCGCGCTTTCGGGATCGGCGCCCAGGAAGCTGCGATACCCCGCGTCCGCGTCGCAAATCACCAGCGCCGAGGTCGCCACTTCGAGCCAGACGTAGAGCAGGTCGTGGGCCACGGGCGTGTCCTCCTCCACGTTATCGGCGCAGAGGTGCGTGTAGGTCTCCAGGAGGTGACCGCGGCAGAGCGGCTCCGGCCAGAGATGCGCGAAGAACACGTCCATTTGGAGCGAGAAGTCGAGCAGGTTGTGCTTGAGACAATAGCGGCGGAAGCGCGTGGCGCATTCTTGCGCCCGGTCGTAGACGCGGGCCTGCGTCGATTCGCCCACCCACGCGCCCTTGAGCCGCGTGGCGATCTCCGTGTGCGGGAAGCCGACGACGGCGGCCTTGTTGAGATTGTCGATGATCTGGCTGTAGAGGCGGTTGGGGTCGATGGTGATGCCCTCGAAGGCCCCCTCATCCAGCAACGGGGCCACGATGCGGGCCATGTAGTACTGCGCCGTCTCCAGCGTGAGGAACGTGGGGCGCGCGTCGGGGATGCCGAACCCGGCCTCCTCCACCACCAGCGGCCAGAACAGGTCGATCATCCGCCGGGCCAACCCGCCGACCGTCGCCACGTTGACCTGGCCGCCGGCGGCGAGTTCGGGCTGGCGCAGCGCCTCGACGTAGGGCGCGGCCAGCGTCCGCTGCGGCGTCAGCACGAGCACGCGCTCCGCCGGGATGCCGGAGTCCAGCAGGTGCAGCAGCCGCGCCACGCCGGCGGTCGTCTTGCCGGACCCCGCCGGGCCGGTCAAGAAGGTCTTGCGGTCGAGGGGGGCGTGGACAAGGGCCTGTTGTTCGGGTGATAAGGGTTGGGTTGGGTTGGGCATAGTTCTCCTCAGTGAAACGTTGGCGTGAAACGTGAAACGTCAAGCGTCAAAAGCAAGTGCTGGGCGTCACCCTGAGCGTGTATGGAAGGGTCTCTGTTCCCAGCGCAGAGATTCCTCGATTATGCTCGGAATGACGTAACACTTCAGTTTTGTGAGCAACCCGCTCAAAAATAGCTCGAAGTCCCCGTCTCGGGGACGGCT
>SLSP01000188.1 GCA_007130345.1 Thermoflexales bacterium | reverse complement strand
TCCGTGAAATCTGTGTTCATCCGTGTCCCAAACAGGGTGACTTTTGCGGTATTGCCTTTTTATACAAGTCCGGTGACAAGCTCACTTACCGTCACTCCTAAATATGCTATAATGTAGATACCAGCGCGGCAAGTGTGGCGCGCGTTGTTGAAACCGTATATCTTTAACACAGGAGGAGCTATTTGTATGAAGACCAAGAACAGCACGATTGCACGCTATATCATGATCGCACTCAGCATCATCATCGTCCTGAGCATGATCCTCACCCTCATCCCCTGGGGCTAGTTCTCGTCACAGAGAACAGTGAATTCGTGAGCCGTGAGCGGCAAGGCATCGCGCACTTCGCTCGCTCACGGCTCACCCATCGCTAATCATCACGCATTCATCATTCCTGTTAATCCTGTCCAAAGAAACGCGCTGCGTAACTACTGCATAACCATATCATCACGAGACCCTGAGTTCCTGAGTATCTTCTCAGCGTCTCATTGCCATTTTACATTTTCAAAGGAGACAGTATGCCAATCGACGTTGCTGTGAGAGAGTTCCACATTTCCCGCCAGGCGCGGGACCGCTATCAGTTTGACAAGACGTTGTTCAGCCTCAGCGGCAACGTCCTCTTCGCCGACTTCCGCGCGGCCCGCGTCTTTGCGCAGAAGATGAACGACAAGCGCGACCTTGTCAACTTCCCGGAGAAGGCCGTGCGCGCCGGGCAGATCAACGCGCTAGGGCTGATTGATGAAATCCTCCATTATGTGATCAGCATGTACCGCGAGGAGCGTAACCCCCAGGCGCTGGCGGACGCGCTGGCGTACTTGCAGCAGCAGTTGGGCGAGGAGGCGGTGGACGCGGCGCTGCGCGCTTTCTGCGACGACTTCCCGCCCGGCCCGGTCTATCGCGGCGAGATGACGCCGGAGGAGTACTTTGAGGGCGCGACCGCTGGCACACCGCATCGCCAGGTGGTGCTCGAAGAGTTGCTGATGCTCTGGATCGCCAACGTCAACCCGGCGTGCGCGCCGTACATGGAGCTTTTCGACGATACCCGCCTGGGCCGCGCGACCGTCTACCCGCAGATCATCGCCCATCTGCGCCGCTTCTTCGAGCAGCAGCCGCCCTTCGGCCCGGATAACGAACCCCTTATCGAGATGTTGCGCGCCCCGGCCATCGCTGTGCCCCATTCGCTCGAAGGCCAACTGGAGTACATCCGCACGCGCTGGGGGCTGCTCCTGGGCCAATACCTCTATCGCCTCCTCAGTAGCCTCGATTTGCTGGCGGAAGAGGGCAAGATGTTCTTCGGCTTCGGGCCGGGCGAGGCGCGGGTCTACGAATTCGGCGGGATGGATGTGGAGCCAGAACGCTTCAGTCCCGATAGCGACTGGATGCCCCGGCTGGTGATGATCGCCAAGAACACCTACGTCTGGCTGGATCAGTTGTCGAAGGAATACCAGCGCGACATCTATCGGCTGGATCATGTCCCCGATGAAGAACTCGATAAGCTGGCGCGGTGGGGCTATACCGGCCTGTGGCTCATCGGGCTGTGGCAGCGCAGTGACGCCTCCAAGCGCATCAAGCAGATTATGGGCAATCCCGAAGCGGTAGCCTCTGCCTACTCGCTGCAAGGCTACCGCATCGCCGATGATCTCGGCGGTGAGGAAGCCTACAACAACCTCAAAGCGCGCGCGTGGCAACGGGGTATCCGCATGGGCAGCGATATGGTTCCCAACCACATGGGCATTGACTCCGACTGGCTCATCAACCATCCCGATTGGTTCGTTAGCCTGGAACACAGCCCCTTCCCCTCCTACAGCTTCAACGGGCCAAACCTCAGCCCGGATGACCGCGTGGGCATCTACATCGAAGACCATTACTACGACCGCACCGACGCCGCCGTCGTTTTCAAGCGGGTGGATCACTGGTCGGGCGACACGAAGTACGTCTATCACGGCAACGACGGCACGAGTATGCCCTGGAACGACACGGCGCAGCTCAACTACCTGCTGCCCCAGGTGCGCGAGGCCGTCATCCAGACCATTCTGGAAGTGGCCCGCCGCTCGCCCATCATCCGCTTTGACGCGGCGATGACGCTGGCGAAGAAGCACTATCAGCGGCTCTGGTTCCCGGAGCCGGGCACGGGTGGCGACATCCCCTCTCGCGCCGGGTACGGGATGACGAAGGCCGACTTCGACGCGGCGATGCCGGAGGAGTTCTGGCGCGAGGTGGTGGATCGTGTGGCGCGAGAGGCCCCCGACACGCTGCTTCTGGCCGAGGCGTTCTGGCTGATGGAAGGGTACTTCGTCCGCACCCTGGGGATGCACCGCGTCTACAACAGCGCGTTTATGAACATGATGCGCGACGAGAAGAACGCCGAGTACCGCCAGTTGATCAAGAACACGCTGGAATTCGATACGCAGATTCTCAAGCGCTACGTGAACTTTATGAATAACCCCGACGAGCGCACGGCCGTCGATCAGTACGGCAAGGGCGACAAGTACTTCGGCATCTGCATCATGATGGCGACGCTGCCCGGCCTGCCGATGTTCGGTCACGGCCAGGTCGAGGGGTATTCCGAGAAGTACGGGATGGAGTTCCGCAAGGCTTATTGGGACGAGAAGCCCGATCCCTGGCTGGTGGAGCGCCACGAACGACAGGTCTTCCCCATCCTGCACCGCCGCTACCTCTTCGCCGAGGTCGAGAACTTCCTGCTGTACGACTTCTACACGCCCGAAGGCTACGTCGATGAGCACGTCTTCGCCTACTCCAATCGCGCTGGGGAGCAGCGGTCGCTGGTGCTCTACCACAACCGCTACGCCGAGACGCGCGGCACGGTGCGCATCTCCGCCGCCTACGCGGTCAAAGACGGGGACGGCGAGAAGACGCTGGTGCAGCAAAGTCTGGCCGAAGGGCTGCAACTTTCCGGCGACAACGATGTGTACCTGATCTTCCGCGACGCCGTCAGCAACCTGGAATACATCCGCCACAGCAAGACCCTGTGCGACGACGGCTTCTACGCCGAACTGCACGCCTATCAAGTCCACGTTTTCGTCGATTTCCGCGAGGTGCGCGAGAACGAATGGGGCCACTACGGCCAACTCCACGCCTATTTGAACGGGCGCGGTGTGCCGAGCATCGAGGACGCGCTCAAGGAACTGTTCCTGGCCCCCGTCCATAGCCCGTTCAGGATGCTGGTCAGCGCGCCGGCGTTCAAATGGCTGATGGAGGCCCGCGTCACCGAGGCGCAGCCGAAAGTCAAGAAGCCGGTGCTAAAACAGGTGGAGCAGAAGGTGCTTGACCTGCTGCGTGCCGTCGAGCGCGCCACCCAGGGCCATGGCGACGTCGCGGCCATCGCCCGCGAGACCCGCGACAAGCTGTCAACACTGCTCGCGCTGCCAGACACGCTGGACACGCTCCAGCCTGCCGCCGCGCCGGCTCTCTACGCCGAGGCCGCCGCCTACGTCACCGCGCCGCTGGCTGAGGACGATCCCGCCATCTGGGGGACGCTGCTCGGCTGGCTCTTCACGCATCCCCTGGGCGAGGTGGTAGAAGAGGAGCACGCGCGCGAGATCAGCCGCAGTTGGGTCGATGAGTGGTTGCTCGGCAAGATGATCGCCGGCGCGCTCGCCGAAATGGAGATGAGTGAGGACGCCGCGTGGCGCGCGGTCGCCACCATCAAGCTGATGCTCGGCTATCGCGACTGGCTCAAAGTCGAGGCCCCCGACGACCTCCAACCCTACACCGTCCTCCGCTCCGCCCTCAGCAGCAGCGAGGTGCAGGCGTACATCGGCGTGAACCGCCACCAGGAAATCCTGTGGTTCAACCAGGAATCCTTCGAGCGCCTGGTGTGGTGGATGACGCTGCTGGCGACCATCGAATACAGCGTCGAGGCCGCCGCCGACTTCGCCGAGAAGCTGGCCGCCATCTACGACCTGGCGCAGCACCTCCTCCAGGCCGAGGCCGCGTCGGATTACCAGGTGGCGAAGCTGCTAGAGGCGGCGAAGAATTAGGTGAAGAAGGTGCGACGCACTTGTAAAGTGCGTCGCACCTAAAAAGTAAGAGTGTGAGAAAATGCGTTCAACAACCTTCGAATGGGACGAAAACAAAGCTGAAGAGAACCTACGGAAACACAAGATCAGTTTTGACGAGGCAAAAACCGTTTTCGCAGATCCAATTTCAATCACAATACCTGATCCAAAACACTCGATTGACGAAGAACGCTACATTGATATTGGAAGTTCTACGCACGGAAGAGTGTTAGTTGTTGTATATACAGAACGCGGTGCCAACATTCGTCTCATCAGTTGTCGTAAAGCAACCCCATTCGAGCGGAGAAAATATGAAGAAAGATATTTCTGAACCCAGCATAACAGAAAATGATGATATGCTCTCTGAATACGACTTCTCGCAAGGGGTACGTGGCAAGCACTATGAAGCTGTACGTGAAGGGTATACGGTCAAAATTAATCAGACGGATGGAACAACGCTTGTACAACATTTCAAACTTGAAGAAGGTACAGTTGTGCTGGAACCGGATGTGCGTAAGTATTTTCCCGACTCAGAAGCCGTGAATACCGCATTACGTTGTTTGATTCCCTTGTTAGCTGGTCATCGTTGAATCCAAACCATCACCAAACTTCAATTTGAGCCAGCGACTGTGAATACCAAACATCGCAAAACGCTCCAGTAGAAGCAGGAGTACAGCCGAATGGAGTATAAAGGGTATCTCGCGTAGATTCAATTTGATGATGAAGCCAACCTATTTCACGGTGAAGTGGCAAATATCCGCGATGTTGTCACCTTTCAAGGTCAATCGGTTGCCGAACTGCGCCAAGCCTTTAAGGATTCCGTTGAAGACTACCTCACCTTTTGCCTGGAACGCGGCGAAGAACCGAATCAGCCCTATAGTTGAGCCTTTTTTGCCATTCGCCATTTTGAAGGAGCAACCAATGGACATACACCTCATCGGGATGTGCGGCGCGTATTGCGGCGCGTGTGAGTGGCGCGAGCAAACCGGCTGTCCGGGCTGCCTCGTGGCGCAGGGCGAGATGTTCTGGGGAACGTGTACGGTGGCGCGATGCGCGATTGACAAAGGCATCCAGCATTGCGGCCTCTGTGCCGACGTGCCCTGCGCTACGCTCCAGAGCTTCTTCGATGATCCGGAGCATGGTGACAATGGCGAGCGGTTGTGCAATCTGCGAGCCTGGGCGCGGGGCGAGACTGGCTATCAGGAACTCACGCCGAAAAGCTGAGACAGCAATACCTACCATCAAGCCGGCATCTTGTCCAGATGCCGGCTTGATTTTTTGGAGTTTATACACATTGTGACACAGCCTCGCGTGACAACTTCCGGTGACTTCCATAGCACGAGGGCCGTTGAGTTTTGCGCTGTGGGCGGTGTAATGGGAATCGGCGGATCACGATGTAACAGTTCGCGGCGGGAGCAATCGTCCACGATGGCGAAAATGTAGGGTACCGTTACACCGCCAGTGGCAGCGCCGCCCGCGCCAGTAGCGAATGACAGCCGGTGCGAGTTCTCGCATCAGCAAGATACCCGTCGCGGCGACTTCACGCCCGCGTTCACAGGCGTTAGCTACTGCTCCAACAAAGCCTGGGCCTGCGCCCAATCCCATTTGGCGACCAACGCGGCGAAGATGTCCCGCGCCTGCTCCAGGTGGACGCGGTCACCAAATGATGCGTACCGCATAAGCGTTGAGCATGGTATCGGCTGTGACGAGGGGTAAATCTTCAAGCTGGCTTTGGGCTATGAGTAACCGATCAAAAGGGTCACGATGATGTAGGGGAAGC
>SLSP01000303.1 GCA_007130345.1 Thermoflexales bacterium | reverse complement strand
GCTCGTCGGCGAATCTGGTGGCGCTGACCGCGCTCACGTCCGAGAAGCTGGAGCGGCCCCTGCGTCCCGGCGATGAAGTCATCACCCCGGCGGCCACCTTCCCCACCACCGTCGCGCCCATTGTGCAAAACCGGCTCGTGCCCGTCTTCGTGGATTGCCGCGTGGGGACGTATAACCTGGATACCGACCTGCTCGAAGCCGCGCTCTCGTCGAAGACGCGCGTCGTCTTTGTCCCGCACATCTTGGGGAATCCAGTGGAGATGGACGCGGTGCTGGACTTCGCCCGCGCGCACGACCTCTACGTGATCGAGGACACCTGCGATGCGCTCGGCTCGCGCTACGCCGGGGCGCAATGCGGCACGTTCGGCGATCTGGCGACGTTCAGCTTCTACCCCGCGCATCACATCACCACCGGCGAGGGCGGCGCGGTCGGCACGAATAGCAATCGCCTGTACCACATCGCTCACGCGGTGCGGGACTGGGGCCGCGACTGTTGGTGTACGCCCGAAGATGACAGCAACGGCGCGTGCGGCCACCGCCTGGAATGGGCGATTCCGGGGCTGGACGAGCCTTACGACCACCGTTATTACTTCACCGAGATCGGCTATAACCTCAAGCTGACCGACATCCAGGCGGCGATTGGGCGGCCACAACTCGAAAAGCTGCCCGACTTCGTCGCGGCCCGGCGGCGCAACTTTGACCGGCTCTACGCGGAGTTGGAACGCTACGCCGAGCACCTGGTGCTGCCGGTGTGGAGCGACAAGGCCGAGCCGGCGTGGTTCGCGTTCACGCTGGCCGTGCGCGAGGGCGCGCCCTTCACTCGCAGCGACCTCAACTGCTATCTGCGCGAGCGCAAGGTGGAGACGCGCTATATGTTCGCCGGGAACATCTTGCAGCAGCCGGGCTACCGCCACATCGCGCACCGCGTCGCCGCGCCGCTGATCGAGACCGACCGCGTGCTGAAGACGGCGTTTTTCGTCGGCGTCTATCCGGGGATGGATGATGCACGGTTGGGGTATATGCTCCAGGTCTTCGAGGATTTCTTCAAGGCGCGGGGGTTGACGTGAGCGGGCTTTTATCTGTCATCACCTGCACGTACAACGAGGCGGCGACTATCGAGACGATATTGGCGTGCGTCCACGCCGCGCCGTTGCTCCCCGGTTGGGAGCGCGAGGTCATCGTCGTGGACAACGCCTCGACCGATGGGACGCAGGACATCCTGCGCGGCCTGGATTACGCGGATACGCGCGTCATCTTCCAGCCGCGCAATCTGGGGAAGGGCACGTCCATCCGCACCGCCATCCCCCACTGCACCGGCGATTACGCCATCATCCAGGACGCGGATTTGGAGTACGACCCCGCCGACTATCCGCTGTTTCTCGAAGTGGTGGAAGCGCAGCGCCCGGCGGCCATCTACGGATCGCGCACGATGGGCGGACGCGCCATCTACAAGTACGCGACCAACTACTGGGGCGTGCGCTTCCTCACCGCGTTGACCAATCTGCTCTACGGCGCGCGCCTCACCGACGTGGCGACCGCCGCGAAGATGGTGCGCGTGGACGTGTTGCAACGCTTGCGCCTGAACGGCGCGGGCTTCGACCTGGACTTCGAGTTGACGGACAAAATTCTGCGCGCCGGGTATACTATAGAAGAAGTGCCCGTCAGCTATCAGCCGCGCACCCTCGAAGAAGGCAAGAAAATCCGCCCATGGGATGGTTTGTGGGCGCTGCGCATCATCCTGCGCGACCGGCTGCTGCCGCGTTCAGCGGTGATTGACAACAACAAAAACTCATAAATTATTGGGGGGATTCTGAATGAACCTGGTGATTACCGGCTCCATAGCCTTCGATTATTTGATGCACTTTCCCGGCGACTTTCTGGAACACGTCAAGCCGGAGCGCATCCAAAAGCTCAGTCTCAGCTTTCTGGTGGACGAAATGCGCAAACAGCGCGGCGGCTGCGCGGCGAACATCGCCTTCACGCTGGCGCTACTCGGCGAACGGCCCGTGTTGATGGGGACGGCCGGCATCGACTTCGCCGAGTATGGCGCGTGGCTGGCGGAACACGGCGTCGATATTTCGGCTGCGCGCGTGGTTCCCGATGTCTTCACGGCCTCGTTCTTCGCCACCACTGACCAGAACCAGAACCAGATCGCCAGCTTCTACACCGGCGCGATGGCCTTCGCCCGCGAGTTGTCGTTCTACGACCTTGATCCGCGCCCTGACCTGACCATCATCTCGCCCAACGACCCGGAGGCGATGGACAAGTACCCGGCAGAGTGCAAGGCGCTCGGCATCCCCTACCTCTACGATCCGAGCCAGCAGATTGTGCGCTCCAGCCCGGAATCGTTGCGGGCGGGCGTTGAGGGCGCGGACATCCTCATCGTCAACGACTACGAGTTTGAGATGCTCAAAGATCGCATCGGGCTAAACGACGCCGCGATGCGCGCCGCCGTCCGCCGCGCCGTTATCGTCACGCAGGGGGCCGAGGGCGCGCTCATCTGGGCGGAGGACAAAATCCACATCCCGGCCGTGCCGCCGGAGCAGATCCTCGATCCCACCGGCGTGGGCGACGCCTTCCGCGCGGGCTTGCTCAAGGGGCTCGCGCTCGGCTTGCCCTGGGAGCAGTGCGGGCGCATCGGCAGCCTCGCCGCGACCTATGTCCTGGAGACGCATGGGCCGCAGACCCACCACTTCACACCGGCGGAGTTCGCGGCGCGGTATCGCGGCGTCTTCGGGGAGGATGCGTTGACGCGCGCGCTCACAAAGATGTAGTTGTGGGCATGGTTCATTCTCAAAAGAGCACTGCTCGACAATTTTGCTGTGTCCAAAAGCTCGTCAAACGTCAAAATCAATGCCAAGATAATGACTCTACTGAAAGAACCCTAAAAAATCCGATTTTTTAGAACCTTGATACTATAGGTAGATTTTTCGCGTGCGAATTTCATATAGGTAGTAGGTCGCACGTGGAAAAATCGGATTTTTGGCAATACCGCAAAAGTCACCCTGTTTGGGACACGGATAAACACAGATTTCACGGATAAAACCAAAAAATCCGTGTTTTTCCGTGTAAATCCGTGTCCATACTTGAAATCAACCGGGGACTTCTTCTTGTCACAGGGTTAGTTTTGCGCTACTGCGATTTTTGGGCTTTTTTCAGGGGACTCATGTATAGATTCCGTGACGTTTGACGTTTGACGTTTCACATTTCACGTACTCAGATTCGCCACCCAAACAGGAGGATGTTATGCGAAAACAATTACGCTCCTTAATGCCTGAGTTCGATTTGATCCAGGACGCCAATCTGCGCGAGCAGACCCTCAAGACGTGGGAATTGACGATGCAAGAGAGCGGCTGGACGCCGGACGCGCTGGCGCGGATGCCGTTCACGCTGCTCATCGACCCGTGCCCGGCGAGCTTCATCGAGCACGTCCGCGCGGTCACGCTGACCGCGCTGCGGGCCGCCGAGGTCTTCGCCGAGGTGTACGGCGACCGCGTGCCGGTGAACCGCGACATCCTCATCGCCGGAGGGCTGCTGCACGACATCGGCAAGCTGATGGAGTACGAGAACCGCGCCGATGGCGTCACGGTGCAGACGCGCGAGGGCAAGCTGCTGCGCCACCCCTTCACCGGGATGGAACTCGCCGCCCGCTGCGGCCTCCCCGCCGAAGTGCAGCACATCATCGCTACGCACGCCGGCGAAGGCGACAAAGTCCGCCGCACCACCGAGGCCACGCTGGTCAACCACGCCGACTTTATGAGCTTCCACAGTATGCTGCGGATGGTGCCGGGGAAAGCTTTGGCGGCTTCGTTGGCGAGATAGTCTCTGGGGGAGTTGTCCAAACACAAACGATTTGCATATTGGAGTGAGATATAGGAGGAATGTGTGATGAAGCCATCGCGTATTTTCATTGACCCCCAAATCCACTTTGGGAAACCGTGTGTTGCCGGAACACGCATCCCGGTTTACGCAGTTTTGGAACTCGTACAGGCGGGGATCCCTTTTCCAGAGATTGTGACCCAGTATTACCCCGATTTAACCCTAGAAGATGTCGCAGCGTGTGTTCAATACGCACTTGACCTGATCAAAGCGGAAGAGGTACATCGGACTTCGGTGGCACCGGGTAAAGCGTTAGCGGCCCAGAAGGGCGTCTGAGCAACCCAAGTTATCCAGGAGAAAACGTTATGGCAGAAGACATTGTGTTGGATTTGGGCGAGTACGGCGAGATCGTCGTCGAGTCCGCCGAGGCGCGGGATGCCGGCGGCGTGCGCCGGGTGAGCCGGGGCGGGGAAAAGCCTGAGCGTCGCAAGGTGAACGCGGGCGCGTTGCTCCGCGCGCCGCTCACCGGCCTGGGCAAGCTCTTTATGGCGACGTTGCCGCAATCTGGCCCCGACGATCTCTATGAACTGGACGAGTTCAACGTAGCGTTCGAGTTGGCCCTCGAAGCGGAGGCCGGGACGAACATGGGCGCGGTGGCGGAGATCACGCCGAGCGGGACGATGAAGTGTACGTACAAGTGGAAGCGGAAAAAAGCGGACGCAAAACTAGCCGACAACGAATGACGGACTGCCGACAACGAATTCAGGAACGAATAAACGCAATACCGCAAAAGTCACCCTGTTTGGGACACGGATGAACACAGATTTCACGGATAAAACAAAAAAAAAATCCGTGTTTTTCCGTGTAAATCCGTGTCCTTGCTTGAAATCAACCGCGGGCTTCTTCTTGTCACAGGGTTAGTTTTGCGCTACTGCGAATAAACGAATGATGGCCTGACACGGCGGAGATGCTTGCTCAATTCGAACGGTGAATTCTGGTATCTTCTCAATAAATCGCGGAGACTTCCGAAGTCTTACCGAAAACGTGCTAAATTGCGGGGACTTTCAAAGACTTCGGAAGTCTGGCCCCCCAAGTATTGAGAAGATACTAATTCTGTAGGGGCGCTGGAAATGTATGTCGCCACGGCCAACGCGCGAAGCTGCAAGAGCAGGCACCCAAATTCGTTTATTCGTTAAAAATTCGTTGTCGGCCCCCCGCCTGAATTTGCTGTTCGTGCAGATTGTAGTCTGTGCTTCAAGGAGGACTCGCTTATGACCGACCGCAACGTACAAACTCAAGACGCACGTGGTTTCACCGTGCAAATTCGCGTGGCAGGCCAACCCACCATTATGGGAACCGGCCTGGCTGTCAGCGCATCTCATGTGGTGACGTGCTGTCACGTGGTGCAGGATGCGGGAGCCGACCCGTATCAGACCACTGACGCAGAAGTGGGCGTCTATTTCCCCCAGGCGCAGGCCGGGGATCAGAAAGAGTTCCGCGCTAAGGTTTGCGCCCATTTCGACCGTTACGACGACGATATCGTGGTGTTGGAATTGCGCAACGGGCAAGCGCCTATCGGCCCGGAGCGCTGGGCCAGGCTTGGACGCGCGCGTGCTGCCGAGGGACACAAATTCAAGAGCTTCGGTTATCGGAAGTTGGCGCAATACCAGGGCCTTCCGGCGTTTGGCATGATTGTCGGACAATGCGAGTGCCCAGAAGATACGGCTTTGCAATGCGAACCGCTGATGCTGGACTCCAAACACATTGACGCCGGTATGAGCGGCGCGGGCGTGTTGGATACCGAAGATAACCTGGTGGTGGGGCTGATTGCCGCAACGTGGGACACGTTAGGACATCACGACCGCGACACTAACTTTGGCGTGGATGCCGCCGTCTTGGATTTCGAGCCGCTCAACCGCTTTGGCATCCGGCTCTACGACGATCCTTTACCCAAAACCGCCGCGCCCACCCCCCCCCACCTCCCCCACCCCCCCAT
>SLSP01000444.1 GCA_007130345.1 Thermoflexales bacterium | reverse complement strand
CTCCCCAGTTAGCCCCGCTCAGAGCGGATCGTCAGATCCGCGACTACGCGGCGAACCGGGGAACTGACGTTCCCCTTGGAGCAAATTCAACTGGGGAGTTATTTATGCCGCGCTGTACTAGTTAGGCAAACGACAGAATGATTATGAGTATACCATAGCTCAAAGCGAATGAAAATTCCGGGTGGGCCACGCGCTAATGCGCGAATAGCCGATCCAGGTTCAGGAAGCCCGGCGGCTCATCGCGCAACATCTGCGCGACCAAGCGTTGCGCGGCGACAAAGGCCCAACTCATCCCCCACGCGCCCAAGCCGTTGATGGTGTAGACGCCGGGCAGATCGGGCAACGCGCCCACAAAGGGGAATCCATCCCGACTTTGGGCCACCCAGCCGGAATGGCGGGTCTTCACGCGGGCCTCTGGGCAAAGCTGACGCGCAACTGCGGTGAGGTTTTCCAATGCCGAGCCAAATTCTGAGGCCCAACTGACCATTCGCCAATGCCCTGCCGCGCTTTGGTGGACGATGGCCGGTACCTGATGGAGAATCAGCGGGGCCGTCAGCTCGGCCTCCGTGGTGAGATCGACGGATTGGAGTTGCCGCGGATGGGCGATGCTGCCCAGACTGCGGCTCAACTGTACCGCGTGTGCGCCGCCAGCCAGCACCACGCCCCCGGCCATCAGGTATTGGTGCCGCGCCCAGATCGAGAGTAACGGTGCCCCGCCCGGCCCGGTCTCCGCGCGCTGCTTGATAGCGTACACCTCGGCGCTGTGGGCCAGCGTGATGTGGGGATGTGCTAACAGGGCCGGAATCAACGCCTCGATGTCGAAGAGCAGATCGTCCAGCGCGCACAGGGCCGCCTGGTATCCCCACACCGTAGCGTCGGCCAGTTCTACGTCGTACCCGGCTTGCTGGAGAAGTATCGCGCTCTCCCGAAGCTGCTGCGCCACGTCGTCATCATCGGTGGCCCGCAGGCTCCCCACGCGGCGCGCTTCCTGGCCGGTCTCTTGCAGCGTCGCGGCGAGCAGGTCGAGGTTCTCCTGAGTGTGCGCCCAGATCACCTCGGCAGTCTCCGTGCCCAGACGCTCTTGGAGGTGTGTAAAAGGCTCCGGCGTTCCCAGAATCGCCAGTCCCACGCCCCGGCGCGCGATCCCGCCGGGCGCGTCGGTCGCTTCTAACACGGCGACCTGGAAACCCTCGCGGGCTAATTGGTACGCAACCAGCGCCCCGGCCAGTCCGGCACCGATGACGACCACGTCGTAGGTATCTGTGGTGGATGTCATAGCTCTCCTTAAAAATGCACATGAGGTACCTGCTGATAAGAACGGCTTGATACTTTGCGGCGTGAAACGTGAAGTGTGAAACGTCAAACGTCAAAACCAATACCACCCTGGATTCTGTGCCGTTTGACGTTTGACGAATCTGCGCACAGCGAATCTTTACGGAACCAGTACCAGCCTCGCGTCATCGAAGAATGCCGCGTTATTGACGTGCGGATATGAGGGTTCCGCAGAGAAGCAGACGGTCACGTGGCCCAGGTTAGCTACCGGAGGGGCCTCTTCTTCGTCATCGGATGGCTCGTCCGGTGGTTCTTCCCGCGGATCGTCGGGCGGTTCCTCCGGCGGTTCCTCCGGTAGTTCCTCTACCGGGAGGGGCGGGACGACAACCCTCGGCGAGGTCAGCCGGACAATGCCACTATCCTGGTTGATCCACATCTCCTCGCCCCACTGCGCCTGCTGGCAGTTATCCTGCCCTGTGGGATCAATCCCGGCCCTGACGATCAGCCGATCCAGAGACGAGTAGGCCCCGGCGCGGATTTCAAAGTAGAGCGTGCTCCCGGCGGTCACGGTCACGCTCTGGTGAACCCAGGCCCGGAAACGCAACCAGCGCTCGGTCTCGATTTTCAGGGTGCTGCCGCTGATCTGCCGCGCGGCGTCATCGGCTGCGCTGAAAAACGGCTCGGCAAAGGATGTGTCCGGGTCCGGCGGCGCTTCCTGACCTGACCGGTAATTGACGAAGGCGTACCACTTCCAACCGGGGATGCGGTTGGTCATCAGCATATCGAAGCCGGGATTGATGAGCTGCGGCGTAATCGGCGTCGGCGTGGGTTGGGGCGTCGGGGTGGGGGAGGGCGTGTTGGTGGGACGCGGCGTGTTCGTCGGTGTGGGCGTCCGCTCGATGCGCCCAGGCGGCGTGGGCGTGATGGTGGGCGTGGGCGTCGGCGTCCACGTGGGCGGCCCCGCTGCCGGATCATGTGGCACACCGGTAGCCGTAGGCGTGACCTCGGCGGGCAGCGCGGGCGGGTTCAGCGTGCTGACAATGACAATGCCGGCCATTCCCGCCATTGCAGAAAAGGTCAGCAAGCCCAAGACCAGCAAAATAATCGTTTGGGTGCGCGTAAATTTCATAGGGTATCTTTCATCTGGCTTACAGGGCCAGAGATTAAGGGGGATTTCCCCAACATACTGACAATACATCCTTATGATACTCCAAGGTTTGTATCGTGACAAGCTAACTTCGCCAGGCCGCCTCTTGCTTCATTAGCAGGCCGGACTATAATAGGGACACTTGAAGATTGGTGTCCAATAGGAGGCAACTATGGCATTACCCAAGCAGAAAATTCGCGTGATGGCCGCTACCCCCATCGAAGTTGCGGGGCGGCGATTGTTGCCGTCGGTGCTAGTGCGTACCATTCAGGGTGAAACCGGGCCGGAGAGCACGTTTCAGATCGTGCAGTTGCGCCCCATCTCCGTTGTAGAAGAAGGGCCAGATGGCACGCGCTGGATTGAAATCCCCAACGCCACCACCCACGCATTGAGTATGATGGCCGCCGCCGGAGCGGGTGTGGCTGTGGTCAGCTTGCTCATTTTGGGCCTGGTGGCTTTGATGCGCGGGAAAGCAGACTAACAAGGAGAGATGATGACAGACAATCCGAGGATGATGACAGAGATGCAAGAAATGGTCGATTCGATTAACGTGGATCGTGTATTTGGCCCGGTAGAGGATTTGGGAGATCGCCAGATCATCCCCATCGCCGCGATCTCGTATGGTTTTGGGATGGGCTTTGGCCCGGTGGAAGAGTTCGTGCCGGAATCCACGCCTCCCGCTGCTGACGATGCTCAGGTCGCCACTGCCGGCGGTGGCGGCGGCGGCGCGAACGCGCGTCCCATCGCCTATATCGAAGTCGGGCCGGAGGGCACGCTCATCAAGCCCATTCTGGACGAGCAGAAGGTCGCTCTGGCGGGGATCCTGCTCGGCGCGTGGACGGTGGGCTGGCTCGGTGTGGTGCTGAAGACGTTGTTCTCGCGCCGCTAGGCCCGCAATGCAGCGTATCGCACACCGGGGCTTGGTCTGGTATCGATTCGCCGGGCCAGGCCCAGCGTTTGAGCACGCGCTCGTTACCCGGCTAGGGGGCGTCAGCGCGCCCCCCTTCGCCGCGCTGAATCTGGGCAGCACCGTTGGCGATGACCCGGCGGCTGTGGCCGAGAATCATCACCGGCTATGGGACGCCCTGGCGCTATCCCCGGAGCAGGTCGTCAGCCCGCATCAGGTTCACGGGAAGCGGGTCGCGCAGGTATCCACTGCGCGCGGCGGGTGCGTTATTGCCGAAACCGATGCCTTCATCACCGCGACACCGGGATTGGCGCTGTTGCTGCGCTTCGCCGATTGCACGCCCGTGCTGTTGTACGATGCCATGCAGCGCGCTGCCGGGCTAATCCACGCCGGATGGCGCGGCGTGGCGGCGGGCGTCGTCCCCGCGACGGTGCAGGCGATGACGGGGGCCTTCGGCACGCGGCCGGCCACGCTCTGGGCCGGGATCGGGCCGGCGATTGGGCCGGAGCACTACGAGGTGGGGCGCGAAGTCGTGGCGGCGATTGCCGCGACGCTGCCGGAGGGGACTTCCGTGGCGGAGCAGCGCGCTGGCCGCTGGTATCTCGATATGCCCGGCGCGGTCGCCGCGCAGTTGGCGCGGGCCGGCGTCAGCCAGATCGAGCGTTCCGGCTTCTGCACCGCCAGCCGCACCGATCTCTGGTACTCGCACCGAGCGGAGCAGGGCCGGACGGGCCGCTTCGGCGTGGTGGTCAGGCTCGCCGAATAGCGCCCCGACTCTTGAAACGGACAAGCCCCGGCACGTAGCCGGGGCTTGTCGCGTGGGGCATAATCAGGGCAACCCGTCGATCTGGAAGGTGAACCCTAGAACATCCAGCGTCACCGCGTCTGTGTCGGCGGGCCGGCTAAACTGAAGCTCGAAAGCCTGTTGCGCGCCGCCGGCCACCGTCCAGGGCAGCAGCGGCGTGGAGGCTTGTAGCGAACTGCTGCGTGCTCCATAGGTCAACTCAACATCGCCGAGCGTGACGTTGAGGGCCGTCTCCCCATCGTTGTACACGACGCCGTTGATGACAATGACGTTCCGCCGGCCATCCACAAACGCGGAGTTCAACTCGACATCCGGTTGCGCGGGGCGGGGTTGCGGGGCCTCGTAGGGCAACACGTAACGCGCCGCGTTTGCCGAGGCCGGGTCGGCGCGGAAAATCCAGGTGATGGGCGGCTGCATATCGCGTGGCACCAGATACCCCGCGCTGCCCGTCACGGTCTCGTCCGGTGGGATGGGGGCTTGCAGCGCGCCGTGCTCGCCGCTGGCCGTCACGGCATCGTTGACCTGGTAACGCTGACCGTTTTTGTCCTCCAGCACCATATCGAAGAAGGCCGGATTCACCTCGGCGCCGGTGTCGTTGGTCACGCGGTATTCCACCACAAAGTACCGGGTATCGTCCCCTTCCTGGGTCACACCGGATTTCAACTGCTCCAAAAGCAGGCCATCTACCCGCTGGCGGTTCTCGGCAGAAAAGCTCTCTTCGGGCAGATAGCGCGCGCGCACGACCAGGCGGGTGCTCTCCGCGCTTCCCAGGATGACCAACGTGAGGCCGGGCCGCTGTTGCTGCATCGGCGCGAGATCGTCGGCTGCGATGCGCTGCGGTTGGGGCGATCCGAAGACCAGCGTGGTGCCGTTATCCAGCGTCATCGTGATGCGGTCACTGTTGGAGAGTTCCGCCAGCCGCGACTCCGTGGTGGGCGTGTAGGGCATCCCCACCACATAGTTGATGACGGTGCCGTGAATCCAGACGGCGACATCGTACTGCTCGGCGGGGAGCGGCCATCGCCCTTGATCGGGCGTCACCGGGATCACGGCGTAGGTGGCACCAGCGATAGTTAACTGGCTAGGGAGCACGGTTTGCAGCGGCGTGCCGCCCTCCTGGATGACGCTGGCCTCGGCGGGGATGGTGGGCGGCGAAGTGAACGTGGGCAGCTTCTCGATGTCTACCGATTCCGCGCCGCCGGTGGCCTGGGGGAGCAGGCTTTCGGGCATGATGGCGGGGATGGCTTGCAAGAGGGCCGCCACAGCCACCGTGACGACGAGGCAGACGCCTAGCATAATCAGCAGCAATGCCCAGGTGGGCGGCGACACGCGGCGCGGCGCTGTCTGCTGCGTTGGCGTGGTCAGATGTGGCGCGGGCTGATTCGGGCGTGGCCGATCCAGCTTCGGCGGGGGCGGGATGAGCAGGTCTGGCTCGTGTTCTATACTATCGGGCGCTGCGGTGAATAGGTCTTCGCTCATAGCACTCCCTTGAGTTATGGGATGGCGTCAGGTAGAGATGGCGGCGCAATGCGCACGGTCACTTCCGGCTGCGTGGCTTCTATGAGGCGGTCGAAGCCGAGCAGCGGGATGAGCACCCGTACTGTCCCCACACTCGCCACGGTGAAAGATACCTGGCCCTGGTCGTCGGTATAGCCGCGCGCCAACTCCTCGCCGTTGGTGGGGGATAGCACCCGGACGTAGAATCCGGG
>SLSP01000100.1 GCA_007130345.1 Thermoflexales bacterium | reverse complement strand
GCCTGGGGGGATGCGTGTTGAAGGTGAGATCAGAACAGCAACAAGGCCAGCAGATTGAGGCCCAGTTCTAACATAATCTCCTCGATAATAGCGAGGGCTGGCCCCATCAGCATCCAAGCCGCGCAACAGCAACAACATAAGAGCAACACAACGACCACGACAATGATAATGATGGTTGTATTGTTATTCTTCTTCGCGGGTGGGGTCGCGTAATCAGAGGGAGATGTGGATTCCGGGTAGATGGGGTCCGGCTCAGAGAAGGGATCCGGCGATACTGGCTCAGGGTGTGAGACCGGCTCCGGGTGCGGGATGGGTTCGGGTTGGGGAACCGGCTCCGGTTCTGGCGCGGGATCCGGCTCCCACGCCGGTTCGGGCGAATCGATGGCGCGCGTGGCGTAAGGATTCGGCGCGGAGACCTCCGGATCGATGGGGAGAGGCGGTGGCGACGAGGACGGCTCATCTTCTGCCGGCAAGGGGGGCGGGGCCGGGGAGTCTTCAGCCGGTAACGGGGGCGGAGCCGCCTGATCTGTTGCTTCGGGAGCTTCCTTTTCCCCCGACAAATCCTCTTGCGGTTCCTCTACATCTTCTGGATACATAACGTCTTCTTTCATTAGATTACTCCTTCGCTAAGGTAACAGGACATTGAGAATAACGAGGTCTTGCAAAAAATACACGATGGGATCGCCAAGAAACCAGGCGGCCACAGCGCAACAGCAACAGAGCAGTATCAGCATCAACACGATGCCCACAATTAGCCACAGATTGCAACCGGCGCGTGAGGATGTTTCGGACTCTTCGGCGTAGTCCGTCGACCAGGCACGGGGATCATAATACGGATTCGAGCTCATAAGCGTTCCTTTGCATTGCAGGTAAGGGGGAATGGCCCAAAATCATCAGGCCATACGGCGATTCCGCCGCCAGCGCATTACCATCACGACCAGGGCGAGCAGCAGGATGAGCCAGAGGACGATCAGCCAGGGGAAGATGAGGGCGATAAACGTGGTCAAGGTGGCGATAATGTCCTCTATGGTGCTGACGACGGGATCGGCTACGCCGCCGGTCATCGCGGCCAACACCGGGCGCGAGCCGGATTTGACGACATGGACGCTGCCCGCCAGAAGCACGCCACATCCCAGGGCGAACGCGGGGTGGATGTTGATGTTCGATTGCGTGGACGCCGCGAAGACGATGGCCCCGGCGGTGGGGCGGACGAGCGTCTGCACGATGTTGTTGACGTTGTCCACGACCGGGATTTTGTCGGCGAAGGTCTCGATGAGGAGCAGGACGGTGATCAGCGCGATGATGCCCCAACTGGTGAGGAACGTCCAGGGTTCTTCCAGCGTGATCCACGGTGTGAACTTGGCAAACAGCGCCGTCGCCAGCAGGGGAATGTAAGCGTTCAGCCCCGCCGACGTGGACAATCCGAAGGCTTGTGCCAGGTCTAAAAATATCTCAATCATCGGTCACTCCTTTCTGGGCAAGTCAGTCAAAGTATCGTATTCAGGGTCGCGCGCTCATGCCGCACGGCCTGGCGATGGTGCCACAGGGACGCGCCCGCGTAGTAGGCGGGATAGATCAGCGAAATCGCGGCGACGCTCCCGGCCCAGGGCGCGTCCGGGTACAGACAAATCGCGCTGACCACCACGCCGTACACGCACGTCGCGGCGATGGTGACGCCCTGCATCCACCGCGTGTGCGACGGGTAGAGATAGCGGATTGGCACGAAAACCAGCACCACCAGCCCGACCAAAATCGCAATCACCCAGGCCGTCGGAAGATTGAGCACGTAGAGATAGAGAAAGACCACGTTCCAGTAGGAGGGGAAGCCCACGAAGGACTCCTCCGTCTTCGCCAACTCCTGGCTGAAGCCATACGCGCTGGCGAGGGGAAGCAGAGCCGCCACCCATTGCCACGCCTCCGGCAACACCTCGAACCTGACCAGGGCGACGGCGGGCAAGAAGGCGTAGGTGATATAGTCGATGATGTCGTCCAGCCGCCGCCCGTTGAAGCCGGGCAGCACGTTAGCGACGTCGAAGCGCCTCGCCAGCACGCCATCTGTCGAATCGACGAACACCGCCAGCCAGAACATCACCAGTAACAGCGCGACGTCGCCGCGCAGGATCGCCAGCGCCGCGACAAAGGCCAGCACCGCGCCGATGCTGGTATAGACGTGAACGCTGGCGGCCAGAAGTTTTTTGGTGGTCATAGGCGCTCTCTTCAGCCTGTTGTTGAGAAAGAAGCCTTTATGGCGTTATCTATAGGTTGGGGCAAATCAAGCAGCACAAAGTATGCCGCCGGATAAAGGTAATCTTCACCACTCTCATCAATAACGCGCACGTCTCCGTCCTCGGCAGCGTCGTCATCAGACAGAACACGATACAGTTTGTGTCGTTCTAGAGACGTGGGATATTTTGTATTGTCGATGCAAATGGCAAACATAGTATATCGAACAGCGCTGAGTTCACCCGGACGCAAATTCTGTGAGCGCGCGTACATCTGGATGCCGAAATCCTAAAACAATGGCTGTATGTGGCACGCCGGCCGCGACCAAATCTGTTGCTATACCCGCTTCTGTTTCGTCCCATTGAATCCAGAGCTTGTTATCAATGATGTCTATGTGAACCACCGTGTGGTGTATATAATCATTGCCCCACCAGCCGTTTTCCATCAATAAATAACTATATTGCGCATCATCAAAGATTGTCCGCAAGGGAGGTTCGTCTTCCGCCGCATAATAATCGGAGTATTCGCATAAAATCCGCTTGACTACGGTAGGATACTCTATTTGGGCAACCATTGGATTATTACCTCCTGCTGCTCATCAAACACGAAGATTTGAAGTACGTCGTTCCGAATCAACATATCCCCGATTGTTTCCGCAAAGATGGCGTAATAGGCTCGCCGGGGAACAGCCAAATACAACTCGCGGTCAATAAATTCTTCTTTTAGCGCTTGTTGATAGAGAATGTATTGCCCTAATGCTTGCTCTAAATCTCTGACATCGGAACGCCCGATGAAACTTTTGATCTCTACGACTATATGCCGGGCACCCTTCTCTGCACTGAGCAACCGCTCTGCACCCAGGTCAATCGCCAAGCGTCTCCGCCCAATTCGTACACGGAAAGGATCGTGCGTGATGCGCCAACCATCTTTTTCCAGGGCGGTCCGTACTGTTTGATGATAAATGTCGCGGCGGGTCATTATGCCTTGTCAAGCCGAAGCTCGCTCCATCATCGGATTGGTTGCGCGGGATTGTACCAAATCGTTGACAATCAATTGGGAAATTGGCAAGGTCAATACTTCAAGCCGTGATAGATCAACCGATGCACTGGCGTCTTCAATTTCGATACCTACAACACGATTGTCTTCATCGAAATCGACCACAATGCCCGTCACCACTTCCTCAGATTCAACACTTGCTTTATCTGTCAGCTTAAGGTAGAGCATATCTGTGTCTGGATAGTATTGAAAGAGCATCGCGCACCCTCTTTATCTTGCCGAATTAAACAACTTGCGGTTCTGTTTGTAACAGGTATAGCACACCGGCTTATTGATGGTCGATGTGTTCTCATTGCCACAGATATGGCAGTATTTTTCCTTGTAGTTGAGATTCTCATACCGCTTCCAAACTCCGTAACAGTCAGGGCAATAGGGCATCTCCGGATCCTGAGTTATCGCTTTGTTGCAGCGAATGCAATAACCATCGTGCTCAACGTCGGTGCTTGCATTCTCGGCTTTGGTATCACGTTCTGCAACTTGCGCTGTTGGCACTCCCTGTTTGTAGCAAGCATAGCATACCGGCTTGTTGATGGTCGATGCGTTCTCATTGCCGCAGATATGGCAGTGTTTTTCCTGATAATTGGGATTCTTGTACCGGCTCCAAACCTTATAGCACTCAGGGCAGTAGGGTGTATCCGGGCTTTGATTGATGGACTTGTTGCAGCGAATGCAATGTCCCTCACGCTCAACTTCCGCACTTGTGTTCTCAGGTTGAGTATCAGAAGGCGTGATCTTCTCTACCGACACGCGAATCTCATCACTGATGCGAATTAACCGCCGTGCCTCATTATAGATGGCGGTGTACAACTCAGGATCCTCTTCTTTGGTGACATAAATCCCCATTTCCTGATTGTTCACTTGCGAGAATTCATACAGGTTCATCGAGGTTATGATCGCGGCGCGTTCGTTCAGGTAACACTTGGCGTGCAAATTTTCACAGAAGCTCGTGCGTACAAATTGCAGGCCGCGCAGCCAATTAATCTGTTCGGGTTGCAGTTCGTTTTTCCCATAAATGACCCGGATGTCAATTTTCATTCGATCTTTGTCATCCAGGGCTTGGCGTAACCGCTGGTTGATTTTGAGATAGGGGCTAATTAAAATAAGCGTATCTTGTGCTTGTGTTATAATTCTTTGCAAATGATAAGAAACGCCGGTAGTATCCAAAAACTGTGCCATCGGGTTCTTACTCCCTACGTTTGGTGGGTGATTAATGATTGTCATAGAGTGTTCGCCACCGCGCCACGCCGATGGTTGAAACCATCGGCTGCCATCCAAAGGGCGTTAAACCGCCCTGGGGGTGCCCTTTTGAATAGCTCTTTAACCCGTTTTAACGGGTTTTGTATATCAGCCGTCGAATTCATTCGGCGGCAGTGGCTTACCCTCATTATAGGAAAGTTATCCCAAATTGACAACCACCCCCTATACTCACTACGCGCGCGACGGCGCGAAGTTGCATCGCCCTCACGCCACCAGCCCCAGGCTGATGCGCCCGCGCTGTTGATCGACGTCCAGCACCTCCACCTCCACCACGTCGCCGACGGCGACTTTGTCGTGGGGATTACTGACGTAGCTCGCCCCCATCTTGCTGACATGGATCAGGCCGTCGCGCTTGACGCCGATATCGACAAACGCGCCGAAATCGACGACGTTGCGCACCGTGCCCTTGAGCCGCATCCCGGCGCGCAGGTCTTCCATGCTGAGCACGTCGCTGCGCAGCACGGGGCCTTCCAACTCGTCGCGGGGATCGCGGCCGGGACGGGCCAGCGCCTCGAGGATGTCTTCGAGCGTGGGCCGCCCGGTCTCCAACACGGCGGCCAGCGCGTCGAGGTCGCTCTCGCGGCGCAGGCGGCGGATGGCCGGTTCCAGCCCCGGAGAATCCAGGGTCAGTTCCATCTGCCGGAGCAGCGCGCGCGCCACCGGGTAGCTCTCCGGGTGGATGGGCGTCCGATCCAGCGGTTCGTCGCCGTTGGGGAGGCGCAGGAAGCCGGCGGCCTGCTCGAAGGTCTTCGGCCCGATGCCGCTCACCTTGAGCAGCGCCTTGCGCTTCGTAAACGGCCCGGTTGCGTCCCGGTGCGCCACGATGCCCTCCGCCGTCTTTGGCCCGATGCCGGAGATGTGTTGCAGCAACGCGGGCGAGGCCGTGTTCAGGTCGGCCCCCACCGTGTTCACCGCCGACTCCACCACGACTTCCAGCGCGTCGCCGAGCGCCTTCTCGTTGACATCATGCTGGTACAATCCCACGCCGATGGATTGCGGGTCGATCTTGACCAGCTCGGCCAGCGGGTCTTGCAGGCGGCGGGCGATGGAGACCGCGCCCCGTATCGACACGTCGAGGTCGGGCAGCTCCTCGCGCGCCAGCTTCGAGGCGGAGTAGACGGACGCCCCGGCTTCGTTGACGATGGTGTAGCGCGCGGGCAGCCCCTCGCCGATCAGCGCGGCGACCAGAGCCTCGGTCTCGCGGCTGGCCGTCCCGTTGCCGATGGCAATCACGGTGACGCTGTGGCGTTTGACCAGGCGGCGCAGAATCTCCTGGGCGCGGGCCGCGTGCCGGTCGGGATAGATGGTGTCCGTGTCCAGCAGCTTGCCGGTGGCATCGACCACGGCGACTTTGCACCCGGTGCGGAAGCCGGGATCGATGCCCAACACGGTGTGCCCGCGCAGCGGCGGCTGAAGCAGCAGCGAGCGCAGGTTGGTGGCGAAGACGCCGATGGCGTGCGCGTCGGCCACGTCGGTGAGCGTGCGCCGCATCTCGCGCTCCACGGCGGGGAAGAGGAGCCGTCGGTAGCCGTCGTCCCGCGCGTCCAGCAGGTCGCTGGAGAGCGGGCTGCCCATATCCACTGGCGTCTGCTGCGCGATGATGCCGAGCGCCTCCGATTCGGGCACGTCCAGCGCGATCTTCAGCACGCCCTCGCGCTCGGCTCGGTTCAGCGCGAGCACCTGGTGCGGGCGCAGTCCCCGGTAGTTGACGTAGAAGTGGTAGTACATCTGATAGACGCCCTGGGGGTCCTTGCTCTCGTCGGCCACCTCCACCTGGAGCGCGCCGTGTCGCGCCACGAGCTTGCGCATCCCGGCGCGGATGTCGGCGTTGTCGGCCAGCGCCTCGGCGACGATGTCGCGCGCGCCGGCGTAGGCTTCTTCTATATCGGCCACCGCGTCGCCGAGGTAGGCGCGGGCGAACTCGGCCCGGTCGCCGCGCAGGGGCTGCTCCAGGATGAGGTCGGCCAGCGGTTGCAGGCCCTTCTCGCGGGCGATGGTGGCGCGGGTGCGGCGCTTGGGCTTGTACGGGCGATAGAGGTCTTCCAGCCGTTGCAGGGTATCGGCAGCTTCCACATCCGCCTGAAGCTCTGGCGTGAGCACGTCCTGCTCCGCCAGGCTGTGGAGGATGGTGGCGCGGCGCTCTTCGAGATTGCGCCGGTAGCGCAGGCGGTCGGCGATCTGGCGCAACTGCTCCTCATCCAGCGAACCGGTCATCTCCTTCCGGTAGCGCGCGATAAAGGGGACGGTGTTGCCCTCATCGAGTAACTGCACTGCCGCAGCGACGCGCGGCAACTCCAAACCCAGATCGGCAGCAACGGCGGCGATAATGGTCTCTAAGTTCATACAGGCTCCTTGACTATTGCGTGTTACGTGTTGTGAGCTATTGACGCATGACGTTTCACTTAATCCAAATTGCGCGAAATCGTATACGTGGCGATGGCCGCCATTACCACGCCAATCGCGGCGAGGGTGGCGAGTTGCGGCCACATATCGGCGAATCCGGCGCCCTTGAGCACCACCGCGCGCACGAAGATCAGGTAGTAGTGCAGCGGCACGAACTGCGCGAAGAAGCGGAAGAGGCCGGGCATGTCGCGCACGGGAACCAGGTAGCCCGACAGGGCCACGTCCATCATCGCCTGGACAAAGACCAGGAGGATGGCCTGCTGCTGCGTGCCCGCCAGCGACGATACCATCGTCCCCCAGATCACTTCTACAACAATAAAGAGCAGGCTCCCGCCCAAGAGAAACAGATATGATCCCTGGATGGGGATGTGGAAGATGTATTGCACGGCCAGCGAAAGGGCGAAGAAGACGGCCAGTCCCGCGATGGTCGGCGGGATAGTCTTGCCGAGCAGCAGTTCGAAGCGGCGCACCGGCGTGACCATCAACTGCTCCAGCGTGCCAATCTCTTTTTCGCGGGCCAGACCGAGCGCGGCGATGGCGAGGGTCTGCTGGTAGGTGATGAAGCCGAGTTGCGCGCCGAGCGTGTACGGGCGACTGCGCACGCCGGGATTGTAGAGCATCACGCCATCCACCTGCACGCCCACAGCGAAGGCCCCGCCGCGTTGCGCGATGAAGCGCTGCGTCACCTGTTGGGCCGCGCCATCGACGACGCGCGCCACGAGCGTGTTGGTCGCGTCCACAATTACCTGTACCTGGGCCGTCTCGTAGGGATTGTAGATGGCCGACGCCATCCCCTGCGGGATAATGACCAGGCCGAAGATGTCGCCGGCTTCCAGCGCTCGCGTCCCGGCTTCGAGCGTGGCGGGATAGTCGCGGATCGCCAGACTGTCGGAAGCGTCCAACAACGCGCTGAAGGCGCGGCTTTCCGCGCTACGGTCGAAGTCGAGCACGGCGATGGGCATATTGTTTGCGCCGGATGCGGTGGCTTGCGCCAGCAATACCAACTGCATCATCGGCAAGGTGAGCATAAAGAACAATGAAATGCGGTCGCGCAGGAATTGCCGCAGGTCTTTTACGGCTATGGCCCAAATCGCTCCAAAGTTGACGATCATGTTACTCTCCCCCTAGAAGTATAACAGCAGCCCGTCAAAAGTGAAGCGTCAGAGCAACCGCTTGCTCCACACAAAACGGGCCAGGAGGAGACTCCCGGCCCGTGGTGATGTCAAGGCGCGTTACGCTTCGAGGCCGTGCGAAGCGACCGCCTGCTCCGCTATCTCGATGAATTCGGCTACGGGCATCGCGCCCAGGTTCTTGCCGCTGCGCAGGCGCACGGCGACGGATGCCGCTTCCATCTCGCGGTCGCCCACTACCAGCATATAGGGCACTTTTTGCAACTGCGCGTCGCGGATTTTGGCGTTCATCCGCGAGGCCGACGCATCGGTGCTCACGCGCAGGTGCGCCTGGCGGAGTTGATCCTCCACCTGCCGCGCAAACTCGATGTGGCGGTCGGCGATGGGGATGATGCGCGCCTGCTCCGGCGCAATCCACACGGGGAACGCGCCCGCGTAGTGCTCCACCAAAATGCCGAAGAAGCGTTCCAGCGAGCCGAGCAGCGCGCGATGCACCATGTAAGGCCGATGCTCCGCGCCGTCCTCGCCCACGTAGGTCATGTCGAAGCGCTCCGGCAAGTTGAAATCGAACTGGATGGTGGTCAACTGCCACGAGCGGCCCAGGGCGTCGCGGATTTTCAGGTCGATCTTGGGGCCATAGAACGCGCCGCCGCCTTCGTCCACCGCGTACTCCAACCCCTCCGCATCGATGGCGCGGCGGAGCGCCTCCTGCGCCTGCTCCCAGCGGGCAGGCTCGCCCACGGCCTTCTCCGGGCGCGTGGAGAGGTAGGCGGCGAACTCCTCGAAGCCGAAGGCGCGTAGCATTTCCAGCGAGAAGCGCAGCACCCGCAATACCTCATCCTCGATTTGCTCCGGCGTGCAGATGATGTGGGCGTCATCCTGGGTGAAGCCGCGCACGCGCATCAGGCCGTGGAGCACGCCGCTCTTCTCGTAGCGGTAGACGGTGCCCAACTCGGCCCAGCGCAGGGGCAGCTCGCGGTAGGAACGCAGCGCGGTCTTGTAGATGAGAATGTGGAAGGGGCAGTTCATCGGCTTGAGATAGTAGTCCTGGCCGTCTACGTCCATCGCCGCGTACATGCTCTCCTGGTAGAAATCGAGGTGGCCGGACTTCTCCCAGAGCCATGCCTTGCCGATGTGCGGCGTGTAGGCGAAGTCGTATCCGCCCTCGATGTGCTTGTCGCGCCAGAAGTCCTCGATGATCTTGCGCATCATCGCGCCTTTGGGATGCCAGTAGGCCAACCCCGGCCCGGCCTCCTCGTGGAACGAGAGCAAGTCCAGGTCCTTAATCAGCCGCCGATGGTCACGCTTCTTGACCTCTTCCAGCCAGGTGAGATACTGGCGCAGCTCCTTGGGCGATTCCCACGCCGTCCCGTAAATGCGTTGCAGCATCGGGCGGTCGGAGTCGCCGCGCCAGTAGGCCCCGGCGACGTTGAGCAGCTTCACGGCTTTGGGCGGAATCTCCTTCGTGCTCTCGACGTGCGGCCCCCGGCACAGATCGACGAACGCGCCGCTCCGGTAGATGGAGAGCACTGGTTCCGCGGTCTTCTCGCCGTACTCGTCGGTGCCGCGTTCGAGGATGTCGCGGATCAGCTCTAGCTTGTAAGGCTGGTCGGCGAATAACGCTTGCGCTTGCTCCGGCGAAAGTTCCTCGTAGACGAATTCGTGCTTCTCCTTTAGCAACTCCTTCATCCGCGCCTCGATCTCCACCAGGTCTTCTTCGGTCAGCGAGCGGGGCAGGTCGAAGTCGTAGTAAAAGCCGTGCTCAATGGGCGGGCCGATAGCGACTTTGCCCTCTGGGAATTTCTCCAGCACGGCCGCCGCCATAACGTGCGCGGTGGAATGGCGGATGCGATACAGGTCACTTTCGTGATAGTCAGCGGGATTCATTGCGTTCATAACTCTCCTCCTTGATGCGTAATGCGTAATCCGTAAATTAGTACAGCGCGGCGGCTGTCTCTCCTCAGTTAGCCTCGTTCCCCAGCGACAGTTATCTCGTGAACCGCGCGAGGTGCGTCAGAGCATCTTGCGCGGCATCTTGCTCGGCAGCGCGTTTGCTGGAACCGTGCCCTTCGCCGGCGATGTCCTCGCCGAGCAGCACCTGCGCCGTGAAGGTCTTGGCGTGATCTGGCCCGCTTTCGTCCACAATCTGGTAAACCGGTGTGATGATCAACTCGGCCTGCGCCCATTCCTGGAAGCGGGACTTGGCGTCCACATAAGCGTGGGTCTGGAGGATGGCCGCGGCCTCGGTGGCGAACCACGTCTCGAAATGCGGCCACACTTCGTCCAGCCCGCCATCGAGATACAGCGCGCCCACGACGGCTTCGAGGGCGTCGCAGAGATTAGCCGGGCGATGACGTCCGCCACTCTCTTCCTCGCCGCGTCCCAGGCGCAGCGCATTACCTAGCCCTAGCTCCACAGCCAGAGAGGCCAGCGTGTCGGTGCATACCAGCGTGGCGCGCAAGCGAGTCAGCGGCCCTTCGGGGAAGTCGGGATAGTGCCGGTAGAGCCACGCCGCCACCAGGAAGTCCAGTACGGCGTCGCCCAGGAATTCGAGGCGCTGGTTGTGGGAGGCATCTTCAGGATGCTCGTGAGCGTAAGAGGGGTGGGTGAGGGCCAGTTGCAGCAACTCCGCTTCGCGGAAGCGATAACGCAAGCGAGATTGAATCTCCTGTAATACTTGTGTGCTCATACACGCTCCTGAAATATGGCTTGGGTGTACGTCTCAGAACAGACCGCCACTTCCAGAGATTATAGCACAGTCGCGCAGTCTAGCTAAATCCGCTGTTCAAAAGGGCCAACCCAGGGCGGTTTGACGCCCTTTGGATGGCAGCCATCGGCTCAGCGGGGCTTTGACAAATCACGGATTTGAGAGTATCTTGTGGAGAGGAATGAACCGACTTGTCGGATGTTCAGTGCGCATCCGGCGTACAGTTGCAGAGACAGGGGGACTACACTCAATGTCAAATTCTCAGAATCAAGAAAGACGTATCAAGTTTCTAGAAGGCATTACGGTTGATGGTGCGCCTATGGCCTACATCATGATACTGGCCGGGTTGATCATCGTGTTGAGCTTTTTCCCGTTCTCCATAGTCTATGCTTCGGGGGGCAGTTTCCCCGTTGCCGAGGGGCTGTTTCCTCTGGTAGGCTGGTTGTTGGGACCTATCGCCGGAGCCTTGACCACGTTCATCGGGCGGGCCATTGGGATTATCGTGGCTCCACGCACGGCGGGTGTGGCCCTGGTCAGTCTGTGGTCTGCGACTCTAGGAAGCTTCGCGGCCGGGGCTATGGTGACGGAGGGGAAGCGCTCCCGTTGGTGGATTCCCCTGACGGTGATCTTCAGCATTAAGCTGCTGCTATTTGCTGGCCGCGCGATGGTACAACATGGGATCAGCCCCTGGGCCGCGATAGTCGGTTCGCTGCTGGATTGGTCGGGCGTGCTGTTGTTCGCGTTGCCGACGCGGACTATGATTGCGCGCTGGCTCAAGCAGGAGAATCTCGGCCTGGTCATTTTGGGACTGTTTCTGGGAACATGGATTGTCAGCGGCGTCATCCATGTCAGTTCGGCGGTTTTCACCTACTATATGTTCAACTGGTCAGAAGATATATGGATTGCGCTCATCCCTATCATCCCTGTGGAAACCCTGTATCGCTGTATTATCGGCACGGTTTTCGGCACGGCCATCATCTCTGTAGCACGCGCATATAATCTGCAGAAACCCACCGCGGCCGTGTACTGATCAGTCAGGCTTGGAGTTGTTACGATGCGCGAAGCGTCGGGCAGGTAGTTCATAGCGTTACATAAGAGGGGGATAGTTATGGTCGTGAGAACGTTGCTGGTCTGGCTAGGTGCCTATCTTTTGGGGTCGGCACCGCTTGGGATGTTCTGGGCTTGGATTGCCAAGCGCATTGACGTGCGTCAGCATGGGAGTGGGCGCACCGGCGGTACCAATGTCTGGCGCACCGCCGGATTCTTGCCCGCGCTGTTGACTTCTATCTCCGATGGTGTCAAGGCCGCTATCGCTATCTGGATCGGGCGGGGCCTGGGACTGGATTCGTGGTCTCTGGCGATTCCCGGCGCGCTGGCCGTTTTGGGGCATAACCACTCCATCTATTTGAAATTTCGCGGTGGCGCGGGCACGGCCGCCAGTGTGGGCGCGGCCTTCGCGCTCTGGCCCGTCAGCCTGCCCATCTTGCTGACCATCTTTGTGGGCATGATTTTGCTGGTAGGCCACGCCTCGATGGGGTCTATCGCCGTCGCTATCACGCTGCCTATCCTCTTCTTACTCCGTGGCGAGGTGGCTTTTGCCCTGGGATTTGGCGTGCCCGCGATGCTGCTGACGCTGTGGGCGCTGCGTCCCAATATCCTGCGCCTGTTCAAGGGCGAGGAACGCTTCTTGCCCATCTATGTGGAAAAGCCGCCGCTTATCCGGCTGTCGCGGCATCCCGCCAGCCCCAAAACCAGCGGGGAGTAAGACTCTGCTGAATAAAGCGCTGTTTTAACGTAAGGATGCAAAGGTTTTTAAGGTTATACTTGAAGCCGCGCAATCAGAAGACATAATTCGCAATACCCCAAAAGTCACCCTGTTTGGGACACGGATGAACACAGATTTCACGGATAAAACCAAAAGCATCCGTGTTTTTCCGTGTAAATCCGTGACTCTACTGAAAGAACCCTAAAAAATCCGATTTTTTAGAAACTTGATACGAGATGTAGATTTTCCGCGTGCGAATTTCATACATTTAGTAGGTCGCGTGTGGAAAAAATCGGATTTTTGGACTTTTTTCAGGAGACTCATCCGTGTCCTTGCTTGAAATCAACCTTAATTTTTTTGGCGTCCTTGCGACTTTGCACCAACCGAGACGACGATGAATTTACCCTTAACCGCGTTTGTTCCCCGCTGGCTCCTCAATCGCCTGGCCGAGGCCGACGTGCCTTGCGGCCACACCGAGTCAATGCAAGCCGCCGTGCTCTTCGCCGATATGGTGGGCTTCACACCCCTGACCGAAGCGATGGCCGAGCGCGGGCCGCAGGGCGTGGAGGCTTTGGGCCATATCCTGGGCACGGTCTTCGGCGCGTTTGTGGATACCATCTACGCTTATGGCGGGGATATCGTCAAATTCTCCGGCGACGCCGTCATCGCCTTCTGGTTGGCAGATGAGGACGCGACGGGCGCGGCGCGTAGCGCGCTGGCGACGGCTCAGGCCATCCGCGCGCTGACGACACGGCGCTTCGGCGCGATTCGCACTCCTTCTGGCCCGGTGCCCCTCTCGATTCGGTGCGGGCTAGGCCTCGGCGCGGCCCAGGTGATGGTGGTGGGGCGCCCGGAGCGCCAATACTTCATCCTGAGCGGGCCAGCCCTCGATCAAGCGACCTGGGCTGAGAAGCGTGCCGCGCAGGGGGAGATCGTCATCCATCCTGACCTACACAGCCAGGTCGAACTTGACGCGCGCGCCCACGAGCATATCTTCCAGGGCTTGCGTGTCGTGCCGCAGGAACACGCGAACCTCCCCCTGACCGCTATCACAGAAGCGCGCTTGCGTCCCTTCGTCCACGCGGTATTGCGGGAGCGCCTCAAAACCGAGCCGCGGGCGTTCCTGGCGGACTTCCGGCACGGCGTCGTGCCGGTCTTTGTCGCATTCGACGCCAAAACCCCGGCGGCCATCCAGTCTTACGTGGCGCGCGCTTTCGAGATCATCACAGAACACGGGGGGCACCTCTCCGAGGTCGAGGTGGGCGACAAGGGCAATCTGCTGGTGCTGCTTTTCGGTGCCCCGCTGACCCGGGGCGATAACAGCCCCCGCGCCGCCGCCTGCGCTTTCAACCTGGCGACGCTCCCCGGCACGCGCGCCATCGGCGCGACCAGCGGCTCGCTCTTCGCCGGTGTGGTGGGCAACGAGCAGCGCGCGCAATACGCGACCTTCGGCGATGAGATGAACCTGGCCGCCCGGCTGATGCAGACCGCGCTGGACGAGGGCCGCGCGCCGCCCATTTTGGTCAGCGCGTGGGTGCGCCGTCTGGCCGGCGACCGCTTCATCTACGGCGAGCGGCAGCGACTCACGGTCAAGGGCAAAACCGGACAGGTGACGGCGTATCCGCTACAAGGGATGGCCCAACGTTGGCGTAACCGGCTTGGACGGTGGGCCGGGCAGAGCCACGTCGTAGGTCGCCAGCAAGAGTTGGCGCACCTGGAAGCGGTGGCGGACGCGGTACAAGACAGACGCGGGCAGGTTGTCGTCGTGGAGGGTGAGGCCGGGATGGGGAAGAGCCGGCTGGTGGGGGAACTGCTCCAAGCCTGGTCGAGCGCGCGGGGCATCGCGTTCTTGGGTGGCGGGGATACGGCCACGCAGCGCAGCCCCTATCACGCTTGGGGCGAGCTTTTCCGCGACTTCTTCGACCTGCGCGGCGATTTGGAAGACGTGGCCCGCGTGATCTCCACCCTGGTATCCATCGACCCGGCCTTGCTGCCCCGGCTCCCCCTGCTCTCTGATATCCTGGATCTCGGCCTGCCCGACAACGAACTGACCGCCCAGTTCGACGCGCAGTTGCGGCAGCAATCCACCCAGGCGTTGGTGCTCGACCTGATCCGTTATCAAGTAGGACATCAGCCGTTGCTGTTGGTGCTGGAAGACGCGCACTGGCTGGACGCGCCCTCGTGGGAGATGGCGCTGGCGGTGGCGCGGGCCATCGATGATTTGCCCGTGCTTCTGTGCCTGGCCCACCGGCCCCTGGAGCCGCCGCTGTCAGAAATCAGCGCGAAGCTCACGCGCCTCTCCAACGTCACCCAGATCGCCATCCACGAGTTGAGCGAAGCGGCGACGATTGCGCTGGCGCGCAATCGTTTGGGTGTCCCACATCTGCCGGTGAGTCTGCGCGACTTGCTCATCCAGAAGACGCAAGGACATCCCTTCTTCGTTGAGGAGATCATCAACGCGCTGCGGGATACGGGGACAGTGCGTGTGGAAGGGGAGCAGATCGTGCTCAACGGGTCGCTCGCGGCGCTGCATCTGCCGGATACCATCCAGGGCGTGGTACAGGCGCGCATCGATGGGCTGGACGAGCGTATGCGGTTGACGCTGAAGGTCGCCTCGGTCATTGGGCGGTCTTTTCTCTACAAAATCCTGCACGACATACACCCCATCAAGGAGCTTAAGGCGCGCTTGCGACAGCAATTAGATACGCTGGATGCGTTGGACATCACGCCGCTAGAGCATCCCGAACCGCAACTCGTCTATATGTTCAAGCACGCCATCACCCAAGAAGTCACCTACCAGACGTTGGCTTTTGCGCAACGCCGCGCGCTCCATCGCGCGGTGGCGACCTGGTACGAGGCCACCCGCGCGGCCCGGCGGGACGCCGAAGGTGAAGGCGGGGGCGAGACGGACAGCGTTTACATCACCGTGTCCCCGGCGATGTTGGCGCATCATTACCGGCACGCTGGCGACCGGGATAAGGAGCGGCACTACGTGCGGATGTCTGGGGAGGAGGCTGCCGCGCGCTACGCCAACGCGGAAGCGTTGAGCTACTTTAGCCGGGCACTGGAACTGACGCCGGAAGAGGACATCGCCGCCCACTATGATCTGCTGATGGCGCGGGTTCACGTCCACCAATTGCAGGGCAACCCGGAAGCGCAGATGCACGATCTGGCGGCAATGCAAACTCTAGTGGAGGGTCTGGACGAGGGTGCGCCGGAGGCGTCTCGGTGGCGCGTGGCGGTGCTGTTGCAGCGGGCCGACTGCGCGCTGATGCGCGCGCAATACCAGACCGCCAACGAGCTATTTGAGACGGCTTTGCAGTTGGCCCGCGCGCACGGCAACGCCGCCGGCGAGGTCGCCGCGCTGACCGGGATGGGGCGCACGGCCTTCACCCAGGGCGCGTGGGGCATCGCCGGGCGGCACTATCGCCGGGCGCACACGCTGGCCCGCGCCTATGGGGATCGCGCCGGGATGGCGCACGCGCTGCTGCGCCTGGGCGACGTGGGCTGGCAAGGGGGCATCCTCGACGAGGCAGAGCGCTGCACGCAAGAGGGCCTGACAATCTACCGCGAGATGGGCAATCGGCAAGGTATCGCCGACGCGCTGATGCTCCTGGGCAACCTGGAACGCTTGCGCCAGGCTTACACCGAAGCCGAGGCGCACTATCGGGAGAGTATCGCCATCTACGAGGACATCGGCGCGCGGCGCGGCGTGGGCCTCGGCTATGATCATCTCGGCTATCTGGCATATTTGCGCGGTGACTATGACGTAGCGATGGCGCACATGAAATTGGCGTTGGCGCAAGCGTTACGGCTCAATTTTATGCGCTTGCTGGCCCGCGTCTTAACGCACCAGGGATTCATCCGTGCCGCGCGCGCACAGGTGGATTTCGCGTGGATTTATCTGCGACAAGGGCTGCACGAAGCGCGGATCATCGGCGCGCCTCACACCGTGTTACACGCCCTGGTCGGTGTGGCGTGGGTCTTCATCCAGGTCGGACAGCGCCAGCGCGCCGCCGAATTGCTCGCGCTGGCACTCAACCACCCCTTTTTGGAGAGCGACGTGCGCCAGGACGCGGCGGAACCGCTATGGGAGCTACTGCACACGCGCCTTTCTCCGGAGGCATTACAAGCCGCGCAAGTTCGCGGTCAGGCATTAAACCTGGACACGGTCATCGAGGAGACGCTGGCGGAGATGAAGCGCGAGGCCCCGCGCCCGGCCCCCGAATCCGGCGCATTAGCTTCCCCTTGATGGGTGCGGGGCACCGCATTTTTGCGCCAGGAAATAGCGCTGGATTGCGTCAGACCACGACTACATCACGCGGGGGAACGGGCACGAGCGCGCCCTGGACGGTGGCGGTGAGCGCGGTATCCGTGAAGTTGAGCAGCAACGTGGCCTCGCCGCGCCGCCGGGCAATGACGCCCCTGGGCAGATCGGCCAGCCGCGCGATGTCCAACTCGCCGATGAGGTGGGCAAGCAGGGCCTGCGCCTGGAGCCGGGTGGGATGCCAGCCTAGCGTGAGCGCGCGGCCCGCGCCCACAACGCGCGAGGTGAGGGCCGCGCTGGCGTGGAAGGGGCCGCCGACGTAGCGTGCCAGCACCTCGACTTCTTCGTGGTGCGGTGATAGGGCCTCGGCCCAGAGGGTCGCCGGCCCCTCGAGGGCGGGGATGGCGGCGCGCAGAGGATACCGGACGCCAGGGGGGAGCGCGTGCCACGCGGTCACGGTCACGCCGGTCAACTCGCGGAAGGGGCCGGGCAGCGGCTCGGCGGGGACGGCGTTCTCCGGCGTCTTGAAGCCAGAGCGGACGCCCAGCAGCAGCGTGCCGCCGCCTTCGACGTAGGCGGTGAGGCGCTCGGCGCGGGCCACGTCAGCCAAAAAGGCGGTGGGGGTCAGCACCAGCCGGTAGCGGCTGAGGTCGGCGGTGTCGGATACCACATCCACGGAAACGCCCAGGCGTTGCGCGGCGCGGTAGAAGGCGAAGAGGTGGCGGCGATAGTCGAACCCCTCGCGGTGGGGCTGAAGCTGCATCGCCCACAGGTCTTCGTAGTCGAGCACCAGCGCCACGTCGGCCTCGATGGGAGCGGACGCGAGTTCGTCCAACAGCGCGGCGTCGGCGCGCATCGCTAGCAGGTCGCTGTAGCCCACGTCGAAGGTGCCGTCGTGCCGCAGCAACCCGGAGTGATACAACTCCTGTGCGAAGCGACACGCGCGCCAGCGGAAGAAGAGGACGGCATCGGCACCACAGGCCAGCGCGTGCCAGGCCCACAGGCGCGGCGTGCCGGGTCGCACGCCGGGGTTGTACTTCCCCCAGTTGATGTGCCCCGCCTGCTGCTCCATCACCCAGAAGGGCTGCTGCTTGAGGCCCCGGATCACGTCGTGGTAGAAGCCGGTGACGTAGGGATCGCCCACGTCGTAGGCAAAGTCCTCAGGCACGGATTCCTTGAGCGCCTCTTCGGGCGGATAGAGCTGGGGCGCGACGTGTTCGGCATAGCCGGTGGGGTAGGAATCCCAGGCGATGAAGTCCAGCGGGTGGGCCAGGGCATGGTAATCTAACTCGTCGAAATCGCCCATCACGTTGGTGGTGATGAAGTGCTCCGCTGCGACGCCCTCGCGCAGCAAGTCGAGCTGCGCCTGTTGATAGGCCACGTTGCTATCGGAGGCGAAACGGTAGTAGTCGAGCACCTGGGCGGGATTGGGGATTGCCACCAGGAGGTTGGGCAGCATCACCTGCTCCCACGTAGCGTAAATCTGGCTCCAGAAGACCGTGCCCCACGCCGCGTTGAGGGCGTCGAGCGTGCCGTACTTCGCTTCGAGCCAGCGGCGGAAGGCCGCCGCACACTCGTCGCAGTAGCAGCGGGCGGTGTCGTGGCAGCCGAACTCGTTGTCGATTTGCCAGCCGGCGACGGCGGGATGCTGTCCGTAACGCTCGGCCAGTGCCGTGACGATGCGCTCGGTGTGGCGGCGGTAGGTGGCACTGTTGACGCAGTAGTGGCGGCGCGTGCCCCAGCGCAGCGCGCGACCCTCGGCATCCACGGGGAGGATGTCGGGATAGGCGTGGGCCATCCAGACGGGGGGCGCAGCGGTGGGCGTGCAGAGCACCACGCGCAAGTCGGCCTCGGCCAGGGTTTCGATGGCGGTATCGAGCCACGCCCAATCGAAATCGCCCTCGGCCGGCTCCATCAACTGCCAGGCAAACTCGGCGATGCGGACGTAAGTGATCCCGGCCTGGCGCATCAGGCGGGCATCCTCGGCCCAGCGCTCGGCGGGCCAGTGTTCGGGGTAATAACAGACGCCAAATTTCATTGGAAGCTCCTTTGTGTTGCGTGTGAGTGGATTGTACCTGGTTCTGGCGGATTTTGTAGTTGGCCCAGATGCCCCCCTGGGAAGCAAACTCACAAATCTCAGAAGCAGCACCGCGAAATTCTGGACTATCCTCCTGGATGTGCTATTATGTGCAGACAAAGATGTGCTTCATGATAGCCTTTGGGTATGTGGAAGTTTTTGCTGATAAATTCTAGACTTTTGGAGGGATTATGCACGAAAACGTTCGTATTCACCCCACCGCCGAGGTGTCCGACCAGGCGCAAATCGGCGCGGGGACGAGCATCTGGCATCAATGCCAGATCCGCGAGGATGTCCACATCGGCGCGAACTGTATCTTCGGCAAGGGCGTCTACGTGGATTTCGGCGTCCACATCGGCGACAACGTCAAGGTGCAGAACTACGTCTCGATTTACCACGGCGTCACCATCGAGGATGGCGTCTTCATCGGGCCGCACGTCTGCTTCACCAACGACAATCTGCCCCGCGCCATCAACCCCGACGGCTCGCCCAAATCCGCCGACGATTGGGTGCTGGGCCACATCACTATTAAGCGGGGGGCCGCGCTCGGCGCGAATGCCACGATTTTGCCCAAAGTGGTGGTGGGCGAGTGGGCGCTGGTAGGCAGTGGCGCGGTGGTCACGCAGGACGTTCCCGCGCACGGCCTGGTCGTCGGCAATCCCGCGCGGCTGATCGGCTTTGTGTGCCCGTGCGGACAGCGGCTCGTCGCCGGTGAAGCTCAGGCAGAAATGATGGCGGCGCGCTGTCCGCAATGTCAGACGCAGGTTGAAATTCCCTTAACTGTATGGAGACAAGTGCAATGATTTCGATAGCAAGTCCTTTAATTGGTGACGAAGAGAAACAAGCCGTCCTGGAGGTGTTGGATTCCGGG
>SLSP01000200.1 GCA_007130345.1 Thermoflexales bacterium | reverse complement strand
GAAAAATCGGATTTTTAGAACGCAGATTCCTATTGCCGGGCAATCCGAAAGCGAAAGCCCCTGGTATAGAATGACTTGCCTGAAAAATCCGATTTTTCATCCGCCATCCTCCTTCATCTGGCCGACAGTGAGCTTCGTGCTGCTGGCCGCGCTCGCCACGTTCGCCGCCGCGCACCGCCACGAAGCCCTGCGCGAGTTGCGCCTGATCGTCGTGGAACCCGCGCTCTACTTCCTCGCGCTGACCGCGCTCCCGCTGACCCGGCGCGAGCGATGGCGCGTCATCGACGCTTTCGTCCTCAGCGCGGTGGTGGTCGCCGGACTGGGGCTGGTGCAGTACGCCGCGTCCTTCTGCCGGGGCGTGAGCGCGTGCGACGCCATCGCGGGCACGCTCGGCGAGATCATCACGGCGGAGGGCGGGATGCGCCGCCTGCGCAGCATCTACGGGTCGCCCAACAACGTGGGCTTGTACCTGGGGCGCGCGCTGCCGGTGATGTTGGCGGTAGCGGTGTGGAGCGGGCGAGAAGCGGGCGGCGGCCTGCGGGATTTCGCGCGAGGGCTGCTGCGCTCGCCACGCCGCCGGGCTTACGCGGGCGGCCTGGCGCTGGTCGGGGCCGCGCTGCTCCTGAGCCTCTCGCGGGGCGCGCTGGTGCTCGGCATCCCCGGCGCGCTGGTGGCGCTGGGCCTGCTCGCCGGGCCGACGTGGCGCAAGGTCACGCTGGGGCTGCTGCTGGTCGGCCTGCTGGCGCTGATCCCGCTGCTGAATACGCCGCGCTTCGCCGGGATGCTCGATCCCACGCGCGGCACGACTGGCTTCCGCGTGTCGCTCTGGCACAGTTCCAGGCAATTGGTCAGAGAACATCCGCTGTTAGGCGTCGGCCCGGACAACTTCCTCTACGCCTACCGCACGCGCTACGTGCTGCCCACCGCGTGGGAGGAGTTCAACCTCTCGCATCCGCACAACGTGGCGCTGGATTACGCCGTGCGCTTTGGCCTGCCCGGATTGGCGGTGCTGGTGTGGTTCCAGGTGGCCTTCTGGCGGCGCGCGCTACCCTTGCGCCGCCATTCCCAGGCGGAGGCCCGCGCTCTGGCCCTCGGCGCGATGGGCGCGATGGCGAACTTTTTAGCTCACGGGCTGGTGGACGCGGCGTATTTTGTTATCGACCTGGCCTACGTCTTCTTCCTGATGCTGGCTATCGTGGCGTGGTTTTCCGAGGGACACACAAGCCCCCACGAGGGGGGCTTGTGAGCATCGCGGCGGGCAGACCGACAGCGATTTTAAGCAAAAAGGCTGGACGCGGGCTGCTGTTACGCGAGAGCTAATCTCCGGCGACGCTGATATCGATGTTGCCCAGGCCGGCCTGCACGGTGATGTCCAGCGTCGCGTCAGATTCGCCATACAGGGCGTTGACGTAAACCCCGTCGCGGCGAGATAACTCCCGGACATTCACGTTGCCGATGCCCTGAGACACCGAGACCCGCGTGCCGATGTCAGCCGGTAACAGAATTTCTATGCTGCCAATACCGCCCTGGATGTTCACGGCCACGTCGTGCTGCCAGTCCCCGGTCAGATCGAGTTGGAGATTCCCGATCCCCACATCGACCTTCAAATCTTCCAGGGTCGTGTTGCCGCCGAAGTCCACCGCCGCGTCACCGGCTCCGAGGTTGAGGGATAACCGCGTCACCTGCAACCGGCCCAAATCCAGGGCGCATGTCCCGGCGCCGTATTCAACGCGCATATCCAGGGGCATGTCCTCGCTAAAAGCCAGCACCCACTCGTTACGCGCGCGGCCTCGGCCCGGCAAGCCCTGGAATTCCGGCTGGCGCACTGTCAGCCGGCCCTCATCATCCACCGTGTAGGAAACTTCGGGAGTCCACTCCGCCACGTTGTATGTGAATTTGGCCTCCATCAGCGCGGCGGCCCCACCGCCCACTTCAAGCTCACCGGCGGCCATAGTCAAGGAAACTTGCGCGGCTCGCGCCCCCTCGGAATCGATGGTCAGGGTTTCGGTGATCAACTCGCCGACTTCTAAGGCTTTCACATCAAACTGTATCAACCGGCATCCGAGCGAGGTCACAAACAGCAATGCCGCCACCAACCATACACCCAGGTTCTTCCGTGTGTTCATTATCTATCCTCCGAGTTGGAGAGCCACTAAAGTACTGTTGTCAAACGTCAAAACCAATGTGCAGTTATTATACTCACTACGCGCCGGGAGCGAAAAAGTCTCAAGGATTATCACGGCGTTTCGGGAATTGACGGGACGGCCAAATGATAGTAAAGTTAGTAGCAGAGCGACCTCAGCCATTCTGTCTCGCTCCCATCGCAACGCAGAGAGAGGAATCGGAACTATGAAGAAATTCTTGCAGATACTCGGTTGGGTGAGTGCGGGGATCATCGCCTTGATGGGCATTGTTCTCTTCATCTTGGCACGCTCACAGACGCCAGATATTGGGATGTTCACAGAACCGCTCGCGCCCCAGGTCACGCCGACGATTTATCCCAGTATGTCCACCGTGATTGAAGGCGTGCAGACTCTCAGCCGCTTGGAGACGGCCTCTTACCATATCGAGAAGGTCATCACGGCAGAGACGGGCCAGGGGCCTTTGGGCTTTCTCTTTGGCGACCGATTGCTACTCATCGCCCGCGGCCAGGTGGTTGCCGGTGTCGATCTCGCGCAGTTAGGTCTCAACGATCTGCTCATCACCGATGACGGTACCGTCTATATGCGGATGCCCCCGGCGGAGATTTTCATAACCACGCTGGACAACCACCGCACTTACGTCTATGATCGGCGCACCGGTGTGGCGGGGATGAATCCCCAACTGGAGACCGCTGCCCGGCAAGAGGCCGAGCGACTGATTTTACAGGCCGCTATCGAAGATGGGATTGAGCAGAAGGCCAGCGAAAACGCGCGCAATTTTATGCGCTCTTTCATCTTCAGCCTGGGATTCAGGCATCTGATTTTTGTGGAAGCGTTGCCCACCCCCACGCCCGCGCCCCACACGCCCACGCCTGACGTTATCACCATCACGGTGCCGGAAGGGTAACCGAAACGAATGCACATTCAACGACGCCCAGAAGACTTTCGTATCGAGGAACTGATCGAGTTCCCCGGCGAGCGGGGCGCATATGCTTACTATCGCGTGGAAAAGTGCGGCGTACCCACCTCTGCCGTGAAGGAGCTTTTGGCGAAACAGCTCAAGGTGACACCGAGCGCCCTGGCCTTTGTAGCACAGAAGCCCACCGTCAGTGTGTCCATCCAGTATGCCAGTGTGCGCAAACGAAGCGCGGAAACGTTCACCGGCGAGCACTTCTCGGCGAGGCGGGTCCAGTGGGGGCCGCGCGCGCTCCGGGCCAAAGACCTGCACGCGAACCGATATACCCTTATGCTGCGCAATCTGCATCCCAACCAGGCCCAGGCATTGCCGGCCATCGCGGATGACGTGGCGCGTGTGGGTCTGCCCAACTATTTCGACACGCGCCGCTTCGGGTCGCTCTCTGCGGAGGGCTTTATCGGCAAGGCCATCCTCACCCGCGACGTGGAAAAGCTAATCCGCATCTACCTCTCTGAACCGCTGCGCGGCGATTCCAGGGAGATGCGCCAGTTCAAGAGGCTGGTGAAAAGCCATTGGGGACAATGGGGTTATCTGTTGCACCAAGCCCCGCGTCCCTCCAACCTGCGCAGCGTCATCATCCATCTCAAAGATCACCCCCACGATTATCAGAAGGCGGCCAACCTGATTCACGACAATCTGCTCTCTGGCTATCTGGCCGCCTATCAAGCGTGGATTTGGAATCACATCCTGGGCCGCTACCTGGAACAATGCGGGCCGGTTGAGCACACCATCGAGATCGCCCGCGAGCGCTTCCCCCTCATCACGCTGCCAGAAGGCGCGCGGGAAGACTTGCGCGCGATGACCATCGAAATCCCCCGGCTGACCGCCCGCTATGAGGGGCCACTGGAAACCATCGCCGCCGCCGTTCTCGAGGCGGAGGGCCTCACGCTACGCGATTTCAAGACGCGCATCCTGCGCCGCGTCTATCTGACCAAAGGCGAGCGCGCGACCTGGTTCGCGCCCTCAGAGCTACACCTGGCTGACCCCGTAACGGACACAGCGTATCCCGGACGGCAAGCTGTCGAGATGACCTTCACATTGGCGCCCAACCACTACGCCACCCTGATCCCCAAAGCGATGGCAGCACGGCTTCACACGCGATTGCGCGGGCGCAGGGCTTAGGGCGCGCCAACCAGGCTGAGAAACCCAACGCAAAGACACAAAGTTGCAAAGACGCTAAGAGAAATTAAGGTTAAGTCTATTGAAAGAACCCTAAAAAATCCGGTTTTTTAGAAACTTGATACGAGATGTAGATTTTCCGCGTGCGAATTTCATATATTTAGTAGGTCGCGTGTGGAAAAATCGGATTTTTGGACTTTTTTCAGTAGCACCGAATTTTACCAGAAGGAGACGGTTATGACCAATCCCCAAGATTTCAAAAGAATCGGAGACTATATATGGGAATTACCCGCCGATTATGACTCGCGGATGCGGGTCCCGGCGCGGATTTACGGCAATGAGGAAGTGTTTCAGCAGGCGTTTGGCGACCGCAGCATCGCACAACTGCTCAACGTGGCGACATTACCCGGCATTGTCCAATATGCGATGGCAATGCCCGATATGCACCAGGGCTACGGCTTCCCCATCGGCGGCGTGGGCGCATTCCGCGCCGATGGCGGCATCGTGTCGCCGGGCGGCGTGGGATACGACATCAACTGCGGCGTGCGGATGCTGGCCTCCAACATCGACAGCGATGATCTGGCACCCTACCTGGAAGACTTAAACGCGGCCCTGTTCCGCAACTGTCCAAGCGGCGTCGGTGGGAAAGGGGCAGTGCGCCTCAAGCCCCGCGAACTCGACGCGGTGTTGGAGGAAGGATCAGCATGGGCGCGACGTAACGGCTACGCCACGGATGAGGATATAGCCCGCACCGAGAGCTACGGCCAACTCCCCGGCGCGCGCGCTGCTGCGGTACCCAACCGCGCCAAATCGCGCGGGGAACCGCAGCTCGGTTCGCTCGGCGCGGGCAACCACTTCCTGGAAATCGACCGCATCGAAGAGGTCTACGACCCCGATGTGGCCGATGCCTTTGGGCTGGTGCGCGGGCGCGTGGTGGTGCAAATCCACTGCGGTTCACGCGGCCTGGGCCACGAGGTCTGCCAGCAATACCTGCGCCGCTTGCAGGACGCGCCCCAGCGCTACGGCATCGACATCCCCGACCGCGAGTTGGTGGCCGCCCCCCTCGATTCGCCGGAGGGCCGCGACTATATGGCTGCGATGGCCGCCGCCGCCAACTACGCCTTCACCAATCGGCAGATACTGGCCCACTTCGTGCGGCGCACCTTCGAGGAGGTGCTGGCAGGCCGCGTGGGCGACTGGGAACTGCGCCAGGTCTATGATGTGGCGCACAACATCGCCAAGCTAGAGACTCACAAACTGGATGGGCGCGAGGTCAAGCTGATCGTCCACCGCAAAGGCGCGACCCGCGCCTTCCCACCGGGCCATCCCGACCTGCCGCCGGTCTACCAGAAAACCGGGCAGCCGGTGCTGGTACCCGGTTCGATGGGCACAGAATCCTACGTCTTGGTGGGCACACAGACGGCGATGCGCGAGACCTTCGGCTCCAGTTGTCACGGCGCGGGGCGCACGATGAGCCGCCGGGCCGCCAAAAAGCGCGTGCGCGGTGATAAGCTGCGCTCCGAACTGGCGTATCAGGGCATTGACGTGCAGGCCGGGAGTATGGCGGGGCTGGCCGAGGAAGCGCCCCTGGCTTACAAAGACGTGAACATCGTGGTG